>CALWAZ010000019.1 GCA_944375725.1 uncultured Merdimonas sp.
CAGACTGTAAAGCAGGTAAGAGAACTGCTGGAGAAAAAAGGATTATACGAAGGAAAAGGAGATTCATACAGATGAGAATGTGCAGTATCGCCAGCGGAAGCAGCGGAAACTGTATCTACATAGGCTCAGACAATCATCATATTCTGATTGACGCGGGCATCAGCGAAAAACGGGTGGAGGCGGGCCTTAAGGAGCTGGACCTGTCCGGAAAGGATATGGACGGCATCCTGCTGACCCATGAGCATTCGGACCACATCAAGGGTCTGGGAGTTCTGGCCAGAAAATACGGGCTTCCCATCTATGCCACGCCGGGAACCGTACAGGCGGTCAAGGCTATGAACAGCCTGGGAAATATAGATGACAGCCTGTTTGTGGAGATCCATGCGGATCAGGATTTTCAGATTGGGGACTTATCCATTTCCCCCTTTCATATTTCCCATGACGCGGCAGAGCCGGTGGCTTACCGGGTGGCCTGCGGAGACAAGAAAATGGCAGTGGCGACGGACCTGGGGGTGTATACGGATTACACCATCGATCACCTGAAAGGGCTGGATGTGCTTCTTCTGGAAGCCAACCATGACATCCACATGCTGCAGGTGGGAGCCTATCCCTATTACCTGAAACAGCGCATTTCCGGCGATTTGGGCCATCTTTCCAATGAAAGCGCCGGAAAGCTTCTGTGCCAGGTGCTTCATGATGACCTGAAGGCCATTATGCTGGGCCATCTGAGCAAGGAGAACAATTACGCGGAGCTGGCCTATGAGACTGTGAAACTTGAGCTGACACTGGGAGATACGCCTTACAAACCGGAGGATTTTCCCTTAAGCGTGGCAAGCCGGGAAGAAAGATCGGCCTGCATTGTCGTGTAGAGAAACACAGGAAAGATACCATAAAATTAAAAAAGATCCCATAAGGAGGAGCGTTATGAAAAGAACTATTATTACAGTTGTAGGAAAGGATGCTGTGGGAATTATCGCGAAGGTATGCACCTATCTGGCACAGAACGGAGTCAATATTCTGGACATCTCACAGACTATCGTACAGGGCTTTTTCAATATGATGATGATTGTGGACACAGGAAATGTGAAATCCTTTGACAATCTGTCCCATGAGCTGGAACAGATCGGAGATGAGATCGGCGTGGTTATCAAATGCCAGCACGAGGAAATCTTTGACCGGATGCACCGGATTTAACCAGCCATTCGAAAGGAGCAGCCATGATTAATTTATACGAAGTAAGAGAAACCAATCAGATGATTGAGCAGGACAATCTGGATGTGCGTACCATCACGCTGGGAATCAGTCTGCTGGACTGTATTGACGCGGATCTGGAGAAACTGAATCAGAAGATTTATGACAAAATCACAAGAGTGGCAAAGGATCTGGTTCAGACCGGACAGGCCATCGAGCGGGACTACGGGATTCCCATTGTAAACAAGCGGATTTCCGTGACGCCCATCGCGCTTATCGGCGAGGCGGCATGCAGGACCCCGGAGGATTATGTGACGCTTGCCATGACTCTGGACCGGGCGGCCAAAGAGGTAGGCGTGAACTTTATCGGAGGCTACTCTGCGCTGGTGTCCAAGGGAATGACAAAAGGGGAGGAAAACCTGATCCGTTCCATTCCGGAGGCCCTGGCAAAGACAGACCGGGTGTGCAGCTCTGTCAATGTGGGCTCTACCAAGACCGGCATCAATATGGACGCTGTGCGTCTGATGGGCGAGATGGTCGTAAAGACAGCGGAATACACGAAAGAGAAGGATTCTCTGGGCTGCGCCAAGCTGGTGGTATTCTGCAATGCTCCCGATGACAATCCTTTTATGGCAGGCGCTTTCCATGGAGTGACTGAGGCGGACGCCATCATCAATGTGGGCGTCAGCGGCCCGGGCGTGGTGAAGCACGCGCTGACCAAGGTGCGCGGAGAGAGCTTTGAGGTACTCTGTGAGACGATCAAGAAAACTGCTTTCAAGGTGACCCGTGTGGGCCAGCTGGTAGCGCAGGAAGCCTCAAAGCGGCTTGGCATTCCCTTTGGAATCGTGGATCTGTCCCTTGCTCCCACACCGGCCATCGGCGACAGTGTGGCGGAGATTCTGGAAGAGATTGGTCTGGAGCGCTGCGGCGCGCCGGGAACTACGGCGGCCCTGGCCATGCTGAATGACCAGGTGAAGAAGGGCGGAGTCATGGCCTCCTCCTATGTGGGCGGCTTGAGCGGAGCCTTTATTCCGGTCAGCGAGGATCAGGGCATGATTGACGCGGTAAAGGCCGGAGCCCTGACTCTGGAAAAGCTTGAGGCCATGACCTGTGTCTGCTCCGTAGGTCTGGATATGATCGCGGTGCCCGGCGACACGAAGCCCAGCACCATCGCTGGAATTATCGCGGATGAAATGGCCATCGGCATGGTGAACCAGAAGACTACAGCAGTCCGCCTGATTCCGGTTATCGGAAAAGGCGTGGGCGAGATGGTGGAATTCGGCGGCCTTCTGGGCTATGCTCCGATTATGCCGGTGAATCAGTTCTCCTGCGAGGCCTTTGTAAGCCGCCAGGGACGGATTCCCGCGCCGATTCACTCTTTTAAGAACTGAAAATACAAAGAGAAACGATACCTGTCTTCCCCCAAAGCCTCACAAAGAGGCGCTTTGGGCGGGAGGCAGGATTTTGTGTGTAAGAGGGAGGATAAGATGAAGACATACAAACATCTGGTCTTTGACATAGACGGGACGATTATAGATTCCGCGAAAATCAACATGCTGTCTCTGCAGGAGACCGTGCGTGAGCTCCGCGGCGAGGTGATGCCTCTGGAGGAGCTGTATTTTTCCTTTGGAATACCAGGAATCCGGGCTATGGAGATTCTGGGCTTCTCAAAGCCGGCAGAGGCTCTGCAGGCATGGATCAAAAAATATTCGGCTTATGCTGAGCGACTGGGCATGCCCCTGTTTCCCGGAATGCGGGAAGTGCTGGACAAGCTTCACGCAGAGGGAGTCTCTCTTGGAATCATTACCTCCAAGCTGCGGGAAGAATATGATGACCATTTTGGAAGAAGAGGACTTCTGGAGCTGTTTCCCTGCGCGGTGACTTCCAGTGATACCCCGAAAGGAAAGCCATATCCGGATCCCATGCTGGAATACTTAAGACGTACAGGGGCCAAGCCGGAGGAAGTAATCTACTTTGGCGATACCGCCTATGACATGGACTGTGCCCGCGCCGCGGGGGTCGATCATGGGCTGGTGCTCTGGGGATGTCTGAATCCAGACGGAATCGAGGCCACTTACCGGCTGAACCGGGTGGAGGAGCTTCTGGGGTTTGCCGGCCTTTAGGATACCAGAATGGGGGAACGGGTATATTCATGAATCAGAGGGGACCCATTCCGTCCCGCTTTGGCGGCTTCGTAGACGTGGGCCGCAAAGACATCCTGTTCAAAGAGAGCAAGCTGTTCCCCGGAAAGAACACGGGATGCGTCCGCTGCTTTGACAAGAAGCGGCGAGGCGCTTTTCTTTTTTATGGCGCCAAGCAGAGGACGGGACGGCTCACGAAAGCCAAGGACCCGCAGATATACCGGCCAGCCGGAGGACTTCTGCCGCTCCAGACTGTCCTGCTTCAGATTCAGAAGGATATGGCAGAGCGCCCGCGTGGCCCGTGTGTGGGTGATCTGGCGGGTCTTCAGAAGGTCCGCGAATTCCTCCGCGGCCGTGAACTGAAAGCGGCAGTTGTCAATCCGGGCAGCCAGATCCTCTCCCACGTCCTGAAAGGCAGCCAGCTCTGTCCGGGACAGGGAGAGAAGGCGGTAGAAAAGGACAGAAGAAAAATCGTTCAGCCGGACTGGGCCGGACGACACCAGAGCGGTCCGCAGAAGCCGACGGGAAGCCGGCGGGAGCTGATTCAGGACAGCCGGCGGGAGCTGGCCGGCAAAGCCGCCAGCGCAGGGCGTCAGGGCCTCATATACCGCGTGCCGGATAGCGGAAGCGGAGGCCATCTCTGTTTCCAGGGAAAGGTCATGGTAGCCTGAGGAGCGGCGGCAGAGTGTCAGAGGCCGGATAGAGCTCCCGCGGCTCAGCAGAGCCCGGCAGTATTCGATGCCGAGAATATTGTTTGGGCTCTCCAGCACAGAAGCGCTTTCACGGCAGTCTGCGTCATCGGCGCAGCAGGGCAGAATCCGTTCTGTAAGATTCCGGTATTCTTCTGCTGCCCGGCTTCTGGCTGCCGGAAAACTCAGGCCCTGGCGCAGAAAATCCTGAAGGAAGACCCGGTAAGCAGGCGGTTCCTCCTCAAAGAGCCGGGCGTAGGACAGAAGAGAGTCTATCTCACCGCATTCACTTCCAAAGCAGACTGCGTCCACACAGCCCAGCTCCTCCAGTACAGATACAGCGCCCTGGGCAAAGGCCTCGGCGCTTCCCACAGCATAAGAAACGGGAAGCTCAATTACCAGGTCTGCGCCGGCGCGCAGAGCCATCTCCGCCCGGATATATTTATCCACCAGGGCCGGAGCTCCCCGCTGCACGAAATCTCCGCTCATGACGATGACAGCATAATCAGCTCCGGCAAGTTCTTTTGCTTTTTGAAGCTGATAAGCGTGTCCTTTGTGGAAAGGATTGTATTCTGCGATAATTCCGACGGTTTTCATGGGCGGCTCCTCTCAGATGATTTTCTATATCTTACCACAGAAAAGACGCCTGGGGCAATCCCCGCTCGTTCGGCAATTTGTTCACGGATATATTCCCGTTTTTCTCTTGCACGCCGGAGCGGGGAGCCAAAGGAATAAACGGTCTGGTGCTTTTTCTCAGCCACGCTCCGTCACTTCACATATAGTATTGTACTTTGAATGCGAGGTATTCAAAATGATTTACGAGCAGCTTGTACTGTTCGAGAGAACGAATTATAATGGATTCGGAGGTGCGGCTATGGACTATATGACATTGAAGGAAGCAAGCGAAATATGGGGAGTAACCCCACGGTGGATAAACTATTATTGTTCCTCTGGACGGATTCCCGGCGCAGTAAAAATGGGAACCGTCTGGCTGATACCCAAAAATTCTCAAAAGCCTTCCGACAAAAGATTCAAAAGCGCACACAGTGGGGATGGTGAAAACAAATGAAGCACATTTTCTTCGTGGAGGATGATTTGAGTTTAATCAACGGCCTGTCTTTTGCAATCAGGAAACAAGGCTATGAATTGACGATTGCCCGCACCAGTGTGGAGGCCGGACAACTATGGGAAAACGGGAATTATGATCTGGTAATTTTGGATGTGACATTGCCGGACGGTTCGGGCTTCGATCTGTGCCGAAAAATCCGGGCATCCTCAAAAGTACCGATCATGTTTTTGACGGCTGCCGATGAGGAAACGGATATTATTATGGGGCTTGATATTGGCGGCGATGATTATATGACAAAACCATTTAAGCTGGCTGTGTTTCTTTCCCGGATCAATGCCCTGCTGCGCCGCAGCGAAAACTTTAATCAGGAGCAGGCCGAACCGGAACTGCAGTCTAATGGAATACGGGTTCAGCTTCTCAAACAGGAAGTTACCAAAAACGGGGTTCCTCTTGACTTGACGGCCAGCGAATATAAACTGCTGTGTCTGTTTATGGAAAACCCTGACATCGTTCTTTCTCCAGAGCACATTCTGAGCAGGCTCTGGGATTGTGACGAGAAATACATCGATAACAATACGCTGACCGTGTATATCCGGCGGCTCCGCACAAAAGTAGAAGATAACCCTGCCGATCCTCAAAAGATTGTGACCGTCCGGCGTATGGGGTATAAATGGAGTACGGCGGGGTGAGGTGAGCCATGAAAATACTGGTCAATCGAAAAATTAAACGTCTTTTCCTGTATGTGCTGCTGTCGGCGGCAGCGTTTACCACAGCTTCTGTTCTCATTATTTGCCTGGGACTGAAAAACGCGGCCCTTTATGTGGCAATCGCTGCCATGTTGATGACGCTCATCATTTTCGCTGCCCTGTATTGGTATTTTCGGGACCAAAGAAAAACCATGAATGATGCCATGGCACAAATCCGGGAATATATTGCCGGGAACCGAAATGCCCGTATCGAATGCGATGATGAGGGAGACTTATACCGGCTGTTTCATGAGGTGAATTCTCTGGTCACGATTTTGAATGCTCATGCCGAGAATGAAGGACGCGCCAAAACCTTTATGAAGGATACTATCTCTGATATTTCTCATCAGTTGAAAACGCCGCTGGCTGCACTCAATATTTACAATGGCCTGATGCAGCAGGAGGTAAACGACAGCCCGGAGCTGAAAGAGTTCACCTCTCTCTCCGAGCAGGAATTAGATCGGATTGAAAACCTTGTCCAAAACCTTTTGAAAATTACTAAACTGGATGCAGGAACAATCACTCTGGAAAAGGCTCCCCAAAATGTTGCGGATATGATGGGCTATATTGAAAGGCATTTTGCCTATCAGGCGCAGCAGCAGAAAAAAACGTTTATTCTCTCCGGAAATGAAGAAATTACCCTCGTCTGCGACCAGACCTGGCTGATCGAGGCAATCAGCAATATCGTGAAAAATGCTTTCGATCACACAAAGCCAGGAGCTGCCATCCGTCTTACATGGCGTGCTTTTGCTTCTATGGTGCAGATTATCGTAAGCGATAATGGCAGCGGTATCCACCCGGAGGATCTCCCCCACATTTTCAAGCGGTTTTACCGCAGCCGTTTTTCAAAAGATACCCAGGGAATCGGTCTGGGACTGCCATTGGCAAAAGCGATTATAGAGGATCATAATGGAACAATCGAGGTGAATAGTACGTTAGGTGTGGGGACAACCTTTACCATCAATTTTCTGAATCCTACAAAATTGTAGGATTTCAGTCATAATGCAGTAGGGTTGATGTGCTACTCTTTCTATACCAAAACAGAAAGAGGTGTTATATGATATGGATTTGTTAGAAGTTAAGAAAATCTCAAAAACATACGGGACCGGCGAGGCTGCGGTCCACGCTTTGAAAAAGGCTACCTTCTCCGTCCCCAAAGGTGAGTTTGTTGCGGTTGTCGGCGAGTCTGGTTCCGGCAAAAGCACGCTGCTGAATCTGATCGGCGCGCTGGACACACCCACTTCCGGCAAAGTGTTCATCGACAGCAAAGACATTTTCTCGATGAAGGAACGCAATCTGACGGTATTCCGCCGACGGAATATCGGTTTCATTTTCCAGAGCTTTAACCTGATCCCGGAACTGACGGTAGAACAGAACATCATCTTCCCGGTGCTGCTGGACTACCAGAAGCCCAACAAAAAGTATCTGGAAGAGCTGCTGACGGTGCTGGGCCTGAAAGAGCGGCGCAGCCATCTGCCCAGCCAGCTTTCCGGCGGCCAGCAGCAGCGTGTGGCGATAGGCCGCGCTCTGATTACCCGCCCGGCTCTGATTCTGGCTGACGAGCCGACTGGCAACCTGGATACCCAGAACACCAGTGAGGTCATCGCTCTGTTGAAAGAAGCCTCCAGGCTGTATGAGCAGACCATCGTAATGATTACCCACAGTCAGAGTATCGCCCAGACCGCTGACCGTATTTTGCGGGTGTCGGACGGTGTGGTGACGGATTTTG
>CALWAZ010000020.1 GCA_944375725.1 uncultured Merdimonas sp.
GAGCAAGGGGTGAGGTTTGGAGAATCTCACCCCGTTTTTGCATATGGAGGAAGAAAGTTTTGATGAGTACAGCGGGAAAATCTTCAGGAATCGGAGGGCAGGCCGTTCTGGAAGGCATCATGATGAAGAATCAGGATGTGTATTCCGTGGGCGTGCGCAAGCCCGATGGTGAGATAGAGGTGCACTTGAGCACCTACGAGGGAATCGGAAGCAAAAAGCTCAAAAAGATCCCGATTATCCGGGGCGTGATAAGCTTTGTGGATTCTCTGGTGCTGGGCATGAAATGCCTGACCTTTTCCGCCAGCTTTTATGATGACGAGGAGGCCCAGCCCTCCAAGGCGGACACCTTTGTCCAGAAGCTTTTCGGCGAGAGGGCCGAGAAGGTGGTTATGGGAATGACCGTGGCTTTTTCCATTGTAATGGCCGTGGCGATTTTTATGATTCTGCCTTATTTCGCGGCAGGTCTGCTGCGCCATGTGATTGTGTCGGACACGGTTCTTGCCGTGATAGAAGGAGCGATCCGTCTGTTCCTGTTTATCGGCTATGTGCTTCTGATTTCCCTGATGAAGGATATTCAGAGGGTTTTCCAGTATCACGGAGCGGAGCACAAGTGCATCAACTGCGTGGAACACGGGCTGGAGCTGAATGTGGAAAATGTGCGCGGAAGCTCCAAGGAGCATAAGCGCTGCGGCACCAGCTTTATGCTGTTTGTAATGGTCATCAGTATTATCTTCTTTATTTTTATCCGCGTGGATTCTCCGATCCTGCGGGTAGTATTCCGCGTGGCTCTGGTGCCTGTCATCGCCGGTGTGTCCTATGAATTTATCCGGCTGGCCGGTAATACTGACAATAAGCTGGTGGGAATCTTAAGCCGTCCGGGCATGTGGCTTCAGGGACTGACCACAAAGGAACCGGATGACAGTATGATCGAAGTGGCCATCGCCGCCGTGGAAGCAGTTTTTGACTGGAGAGCATGGCAGGGAAGAGAGCCGCTGGAAGAGAAAGACAGCCAGAAGAGAGAAAAGGAGCCTCAGGAGATCGAAGAGGTCCTGGAGGAAGGAGCTTGACGCTGAGGGAAGCCTGCAGGGAAGGCACGGAAAAGCTTTCGAGGGCGGGAGTGCCGGAGGCCGGGCTGGACGCCTGGTATCTGCTGGAATGGGCCTGCGGCGTCAGCAGAAGCCATTATCTGGCTTACCCGGAGGAAGAGCTTTCGGAGGAGCAGGAACAGAAGTACCGGGCGGCTGTGGAAGAGCGGGAAAGGCGGGTTCCACTGCAGCATATTACAGGAGAGCAGGAGTTTATGGGACTGCCCTTCCTGGTGAATGAGCATGTCCTGATTCCCCGCCAGGATACAGAGATTCTGGTGGAGGAGGCGCTGAAATATCTGAAGCCGGGCATGCGTTTTCTCGATCTGTGTACCGGCTCCGGCTGCATCCTGCTGAGCCTGCTGCGTTTCTGCCCGGGAGCGGAAGGAGTGGGGGCGGATCTCTCTCCGGAGGCCCTTCAGACCGCGGAAAAGAACCGGGCGCGGCTGGGAGTGCCGGCTGTGCTGGTGGAAAGCGACTTATTTGAAAAGATAGAGGGAACCTTTGATTTGATTGTGTCCAATCCTCCCTACATCAGGCGGGAAGAAATCGCCGGCCTGATGGAGGAGGTGCGGCTTCACGAGCCGCTCATGGCCCTGGACGGCCATGAGGACGGCCTGTATTTTTACAGAAAGATAGCAGAAATGAGCCCCCGGTATCTGAAGCCGGGCGGTATGCTCTGCCTGGAAATCGGTTTTGATCAGGGAGAGAGCGTGCCTGCGCTGCTGGACGCGGAGGGCTTTGATGAGATAGAGGTGGTCCGGGATCTGGCCGGGCTGAACCGGGTAGTCCGGGCACGAAGACCTTAGAAGGAAAAGGTGGAGCGCCCCGGCTGTCTGGAGGAACTATAATGGAGGGAAAGAACATGTTTGACAAGCTGGACGATCTGCTTCTGCGCTACGAGGATCTGATGAATGAGCTGAATGAGCCTTCTGTAGTGAATGACCAGGAACGGTTTCGGAAGCTGATGAAGGAACAGAGCGATCTACAGCCTATTGTGGACGCGTACAAAGAATATAAGAAATGTAAGGAAACGGTGGAAGAAAGCCTTCAGATGCTGGAGGAAGAAAATGACGAGGAGATGCGCGAGATGCTCAAGGAAGAGCTTTCCGGAGCCAAGGCGCGTATCGAGGAGCTGGAGCACACCCTGAAGGTGCTGCTTCTGCCCAAGGACCCCAATGATGACAAGAATGTCATCGTGGAGATCCGGGCCGGCGCCGGCGGAGATGAAGCCGCTCTGTTTGCGGCGGAGATCTACCGCATGTATGTCCATTACGCAGAAAGACGCCACTGGAAGGTGGAGGTCATGGAGGCGGATGAGATCGGCATCGGCGGTATGAAGAGCGTGACCTTTATGATTCACGGCCAGGGAGCCTACTCGGTGATGAAATACGAGTCCGGCGTGCACCGGGTACAGCGTGTGCCTGAGACAGAGTCCGGCGGACGAATCCACACCTCCACAGTGACCGTGGCGGTGATGCCGGAGGCGGAAGAGGTGGATGTGCAGATTGACGAAAAGGACATCCGGATCGATGTCATGCGTGCTTCCGGAAACGGCGGCCAGTGCGTCAATACCACAGACTCGGCTGTGCGTCTGACCCATTACCCCACAGGAATCGTGGTATACAGCCAGACGGAAAAATCCCAGCTGCAGAACAAGGCAAAGGCATTTGCCCTCCTGCGCGCCAAGCTGTATGATATCGAGTGCCAGAAGGCTCATGACGCGGAGGCGGAGGCCAGAAGAAGCCAGATCGGTACAGGTGACCGCTCCGAGAAGATCCGCACCTACAACTTTCCCCAGGGCCGCGTGACCGATCACCGGATCGGATTGACCCTGTATAAGCTGGATAAAATTCTGGATGGGGATATCCAGGAAATCATTGACGCCTGCATTGCCGCCGACCAGGCTGCGAAGCTGGCGAAAATGAATGAAGAAGAGTAACTGACTGACACCGGAGCGTGAGATTTCTATGAGTGAAAGAACGGAAGTGCGCAGAGCCGCACGCAGTCAGACAATCGACGCCATCAAGGGAGCTGCCATCCTGCTTGTGATGGCAGGACATGTCCTGGTATGGAATCACATGGAAGACGCCTATGTCTACGATGTGATCAAGGTAATACAGATGCCGCTGTTCATTATGGTCAGCGGCTATTTGTGCGGAATCGGGAAAAAGGTCCAGAACCTTTCCGATTACGGGCGGATCCTGAAGAAGAGGGCGCTGGCCTATCTGACTCCCTTCTTTTTCTGGATTATTCTGCTGCATCCCCGCCATCCCTTTTCCAGTATTGTACGGGTACTGTTCGATCTGGATGAGGGGCTCTGGTTCCTGATGACCCTCTTTATTCTGACGGTGATGATCTATACGGCGCAGCTTGCCGAAAGCGGTGTCAGGAGATGGAAGGAGGGCCGGTTTGCAAAATATGCGGCTGCTGCGTTCTGGGCAGTCTATCTGCTTCTAGCCGTCTTTGTGCTGCTGGAGACCCTGCTTGGCTGGCAGTTCTTAAGCCCGAGCCTTACCAGGCTGTATCTGCCCTTCTACCTGCTGGGGTATCTGGCGGGAGAATACAGGGCCTGTCTGGAAAAGATACCGCCTGCGCTGAAAAAGCTGCTTTGCGCGGTCTCCCTTCTGGGGCTGATATTTATGGCGGTGGTATGGGATCTGCAGGATGTGGGCAGTCTGCTGCTTCTGGGCCGCCAGCTGGCCGCTTCGGTCCTGGGCTGCCTGGCTGTAACCCTGCTCCTTGCTTTCCTGAAGGATGGACGCCTGAAACGGTTTCTGGCCTTTCTGGGAGGCTATACGCTGGAGATCTATGTGCTGCATTTCCACTTTGCCACGGTGCTGAATCAGGGAAAGGAATACAGCCTTTACACCTGGGAGGGCTTTGGCTTTGCCCTTGCGTCCTTTGTGGTGATGAGCCTGATTACGGCTGTGATTATTCTGGTGACGAAAAAATTCTGGCTGCTTGATTTTCTGCTTTACGGAAAAGTGAGAAAAAAGGCGGACAGATAGGCGGAGGAAATTATGGGATTTACTTCACTGGCCTTTCTGGTCTTTTTCCCGGTTGTCTTGAGTGTATATCTGCTGATCCCCGGAAGCCTTCGGAAAATCTGGCTTCTGGCGGCCAGCTGTGTCTTCTGCGCCAGTTTTGGACCGTCTTTCCTTCTGGTGCTTGCCGGCTCTATTCTGGTGACCTTCTTCAGCGGACTGGCGCTGGAGAGGCAGAAGAAAAGAGCGGAGGAAAGCTCTGCCTGGAAATGGCAGGATACGCTCCTGTTTACGGCCGTGATCGGATTTCATATTCTGGTTCTTGGCTTTTTCAAATACAACCGGCTGGGACTTCTGCTGCCGGTGGGAATCTCCTTTTATACATTTCAGGCCATCGGCTACCTGGCGGATGTCCGCAGCGGGAAGACAGAGGCAGAGAGAAACCTTTTGAACTTTGCCCTGTTTCAGGCTTTTTTCCCGAAGCTGGTGCAGGGCCCCATCGAGCGGAGCGGAAATCTGCTGGCCCAGATTCGGACGCTTCCGGAGCGGAACCTGCGGGATATGGAACGGATCCGGGAGGGAGGCCTGCTGCTTTTGTGGGGGCTTTGTGAAAAGCTCCTTATCGCGGACCGGATTGCGGTTCCCGTCAATGCGGTTTACAGTCAGTTCGGAGCCTTTGGGGGCGTGGAGATCGCCCTGGCTACTCTGCTCTATGCCTTTCAGATCTACTGTGATTTTGCAGGGTATACGGATATTGCCAGAGGAACGGCCCGGATGCTGGGCTTTGACCTGCTGGCGAATTTCCGGAGGCCTTACCTGGCGGATTCGGTGCAGGATTTCTGGCGCAGATGGCATCAGTCCTTAAGCTCCTGGCTGCGGGATTATCTGTACATCCCTCTGGGCGGCAGCAGGAAGGGAAAGCTCCGCCGGGC
>CALWAZ010000021.1 GCA_944375725.1 uncultured Merdimonas sp.
TGATATACTACTAGCGACAATACCATAATTCGGCATGGTGTATGAACGAAACAGGAGGAAATTTTCGGATGAGAACGTATCTCGTTACCGGCGGAGCCGGATTTATCGGTTCCAATTACATTCATTATATGTTCCGCAAATACGGAGATGAAATCCGTATTATTAATGTGGACGCGCTGACCTACGCGGGAAATCTGGAGAATCTGAAGGATGTGGAAAATCGGGAAAACTACACCTTTATCAAGGCAGATATCCGCGACAGAGAGGCGATTGAAAAGATTTTTGAGGAAAATGACATCGACCGGGTGGTGCATTTCGCGGCGGAGAGCCATGTGGACCGCAGCATCCGCAACCCGGAGATTTTTGTGGAGACGAACGTGCTGGGCACCCTTGTGATGCTGAACGCGGCAAAGAAAGCCTGGGAGCTGCCGGACGGAAGCTTTAAGCCGGACAAGAAGTTCCTTCATGTGTCCACGGACGAGGTATACGGATCACTGGAAGAGGGAGATACTTATTTTTATGAGACGACTCCTATCGATCCCCACAGCCCCTATTCTGCCAGCAAGGCCTCCTCGGACATGCTGGTAAAGGCATACTGGGATACCTACCGTTTCCCCATGAATATCACAAACTGCAGCAATAACTACGGCCCCTATCAGTTCCCGGAGAAGCTGATTCCGCTGATTATCAACAACGCTCTCCAGGGCAAGAAGCTGCCGGTATACGGAGATGGCAGGAACGTCCGTGACTGGCTCTATGTGGACGATCACGCCAAGGCCATCGACATGGTTCAGGAAAAGGGACGCCTGGGCGAGCGCTACAATATCGGCGGCCACAATGAGAAGCAGAATATTGAGATTATCAATATCATTCTGGAGACTCTTCAGGAGATGCTGCCGGATGATGACCCGAGAAAGAAACTGGTAAGCAAGGATCTGATCACCTATGTGACAGACCGCAAGGGCCATGACCGCCGGTATGCCATCGCGCCGGACAAGATCAAGAAAGAGATCGGCTGGTATCCGGAGACCATGTTCAAGGATGGAATCCGTCTGACTATCCAGTGGTATTTTGAGCATGAGGACTGGATGAAGAATGTGACCAGCGGTGATTATCAGAAATATTATCAGGAAATGTATCAGGATAAATAAAACAGGACAGGTTCCTGGACGGAGGTTGTATCAATGAAAGGAATTATTCTGGCCGGAGGCGCCGGAACCAGACTTTACCCGCTGACAAAGGCGATTTCCAAGCAGATCATGCCGGTCTATGACAAGCCCATGATTTATTACCCGCTGTCCACGCTGATGCTGGCCGGCATCCGTGAGGTGCTGATTATCTCCACACCCCGGGATCTTCCGGTATTCAAGGAGCTGTTTGGAGACGGCTCCCAGATTGGCATGGATATCAGCTATGCGGTGCAGGAGTATCCGAGAGGACTGGCTGATGCCTTCCTGATCGGAGAATCCTTTATCGGAACAGACCGGGTGGCCCTGGTTCTGGGAGACAATATCTTCTACGGACAGAGCTTCTCCAAAGTGTTGAAGCGTGCCGCGGAGCGGGACCATGGAGCCACGATTTTCGGCTATTATGTAAAGGATCCCCGGGAGTACGGCGTGGTGGAGTTTGATGAGAACGGAAAGGCTCTTTCGATTGAAGAGAAGCCGGAGCATCCCAAGTCAAACTACGCGGTTCCCGGCCTGTATTTTTATGATAATGATGTGATCGAAATCGCCAAGGGCGTGAAGCCTTCTGCCAGAGGTGAGATTGAGATCACAAGCATCAACAATGAATATCTCCGCAGGGGAACGCTTCAGGTGGAGACCCTGGGCCGCGGCTTTGCCTGGCTGGATACCGGAAACCATGACGCGCTTCTTGACGCGGCTGACTTTGTGGCAGCCTTCCAGAAGCGCCAGGGCATGTATATTTCCTGTATCGAGGAGATTGCCTACCGGCGGGGCTTTATTGACAGAGAACAGCTTCTGGAGCTGGCAAAGCCCCTTTTGAAGACGGCCTACGGCCAGTATCTGGTGGATGTGGCAAACGGCCTGTAATTTCTGCAAAGGGAGAAAGACGTAAAATGGGAAAGATTACAGTAGAGACCTGTCCCATAGAGGGACTGAAAGTGATTACGCCCGCGGTTTTCGGAGATGAGCGCGGCTATTTCATGGAGACGTACAATTACAATGATTTTAAGGAGGCAGGCATCGATCTGACTTTTGTGCAGGACAATCAGTCTTCCTCCAAGAAAGGCGTGCTGCGGGGACTGCATTTCCAGATCAATCATCCCCAGGACAAGATTGTCCGGGTGGTCAGCGGAGAAGTCTTTGATGTGGCAGTAGATCTCAGGGAAGGATCCCCGACCTACGGACAGTGGTACGGCGTGCACCTTTCCGCGGAAAATAAAAAGCAGTTTTTTATTCCGAAAAATTTCGCCCATGGATTTCTTGTGCTTTCCGATCACGCGGAGTTTGCGTACAAATGCACGGATTTCTACCATCCGAATGACGAAGGCGGTATCATATGGAATGATCCGGATATCGGAGTGGAATGGCCGATCCCGGAAGGAATGGAGCTGACCATTTCCGAGAAAGACCAGAAATGGGGCGGAATCAAGGAGTTGAGAAAATAGCATGGGAGAGAAGAGACAGCTGACCGCGGAGGTCTTTATCGATACGGGAAAGGATTTCCGTCCGGAGGACTCTCTGACGGTTCCCTATACCTGCGTCCTGGGCGAGACCGTGGCGCTGGAGTTTGACTTAAGCGGCTTTGAGCATACCTGCGGCTTCCGGTTTGACCCGCTGCTGGAGGACAGCAGCATGGTCCGGCTGCAGGAGATCTCTCTGACCTATGAGGATGGGGAGACGAAAGAAATTGATTTTTCCAAGATCAAGACCAACAGTGATGTGGATTTTGAGCCGGTTTTCGTGTATCTTCATAAAGACCCTAAGTTTTTTGTGGAGGAGGCTCTCTGCCTGAAGCTGACAGGGGCAAAGGTGCGCTTTCAGGTGCTGGAGCTGGGCCTGGCGGAAAAAGAATACTGGCAGGATATCAAGAAGCACAGTGTGTCCGAGAAGGAAAAGGAACAGCTGCTTGGCAAGCTGGACGCCGCCATGAAGGAGAACCACGCTCTGGAAAAGGAAAACCGCAGGCTGAAGATCGAAGAGGCAGACATCTACTCTTCCGGAATCTGGAAGCTGCAGCATGACGCCAGAGGCCCCTGGAAGGTTATTTTCGGAAAAGGCAATATCCTGACATTCCTGGCGTCTGTCTATATCGCGCTCTGCACAGAGCTTTTTATTTTCAACGATGCCTATTACTCCACGCCCCGGCCCAATGATCAGGTGCTGACATTCAGCTTTCTTCGTTTCGGCCTGGTATGGCTTGGAGCTTTTGTGCTGATCGCCGTGATAAACAGTCTGATTCAGAAAGGATACCGCCGTGAGCTTGCTTAGCGTTTTTGTCAAATACAGAGATCTCATCAATCAGCTTGTGATGAGAGATATCAAAACAAAATACAGACGGTCCATTCTGGGACTTCTCTGGACGGTGCTGAATCCTCTTCTGATGATGACAGTGCTGTCTATTGTCTTTTCATACTTCTTTCAGCGGTATGGAGATGTGGACAATTTCCCGGTATATCTGCTCTGCGGCCAGGTGATTTTCAACTTTTTCAATGAATCAACCAGCATAGCCATGGGCTCTATTGTTCACAGCGGCGAGCTGATCAAGAAGGTGTATGTGCCGAAATATCTGTTTCCCATCACGAAGGTCATGTCCAGCGGCGTCAATCTGCTGGCTTCCATGATCGCGCTGGTGATTGTGATGGTGGTGACCCGGTCAAGGGTGACGCCTACGGTCCTTCTGGCGGTGCTGCCCCTTTTGTATGTGCTTTTGTTTTCCACAGGCGTGAGCCTGTTTTTGTCGGCGGTGGCGGTGAGCTTCCGGGATTTGATGCATCTGTACAGCGTTCTGACCACGGCCTGGATGTATCTGACGCCGGTGATCTATCCCATGTCGATCCTGGAAGAGGCTCCGCGCTGGGTGGTATTTATCATCAATGCCAATCCGCTGACGGCTTTTATCAAGGTATTCCGCGCCGTGGTGCTGGACGGAGTGACGCCGCCGGCAATTCTGCATGTGCAGAGCCTTGTCTGGTGCGCCATCGCGCTGATTGTGGGATCTCTGGTATTTAAGAAATCCCAGGACAGCTTCATTTTGAAGATATAGGAGAGAGTCATGAAGATAGAGAATGCGATAGAAGTAAATAACGTGTCCATGTGCTTCAACCTCTCCAGACAAAAGGTGGACAATATCAAGGAATATGTAATCAAGGCTCTGAAGCGCCAGCTCTTTTATGAGGAATTCTGGGCGCTGCAGGATGTGAGTTTTGAGGTCCGGAAAGGGGATTCCGTGGGCCTGGTGGGTATGAACGGCTCCGGAAAGAGCACCATGCTGAAGATTATCGCGGGAGTGCTGAAGCCCACAAAGGGAAGCGTGGAGACTACCGGGACCATCGCGCCCATGATCGAGCTGGGCGCGGGCTTCGACCATGATCTGACGGCCCGGGAAAACATTTTTCTGAACGGTGCGCTGATCGGCTACCCCAAAGAAATGCTGGAGGAGCGCTTTGACGAGATCATTTCCTTCGCGGGGCTGGAGCGGTTTGTGGATGTGCCTATCAAGAACTTTTCTTCCGGTATGCTGGCCAGGCTTGGCTTCTCCATCGCGACGATTGTGGATGCGGATATTTTGATCATCGATGAGATTCTGTCGGTGGGAGACTATCAGTTCCAGAATAAATGTAAAAAACGTATCCGGGAGATGATGGACCGGAATACTACGGTGCTGTTTGTGTCCCACAGCATCGAGCAGGTGAAGGAAATCTGCAACCGGGCAATCTGGATTGACAAGGGACATATCCGGATGATGGGCGAGGCGGAAGAGGTCTGCGATGCCTATGAGGATCCGAATGAAAAACTGATGTAGGAACATCCGGCAGCAGACGGGCCGGCTGATGAGGGAGAAGATGGACAATCAGGAATTACAGAACGATTATAAGAAGCTTTACGAGGCGGAGCGGGAAAAATCCGAGGTTCTTGTGAGCAAGATTGAGGAATGCGAAAAGGAGATCGAGGAACTGAACTTTAAGCTGAACCGAATCAAGGGCAGCTTTGCCTGGAAGCTTGCGACTCCTCTCCGTAAGGGTCTTCATTTCTATGAAAAGACCAGGGACAGGCTGACCCGCTACGGTTCCATTCCGGGACTGATGCGGAAGGTCAGGAGCAAGATGCAGGAGCGTAAGAATATGAAGCGCCACGGTACGGCAAGCTTTCCGTCTCCGGAAGAGGCAAAGCGCCAGAGAGAGGCGGTTTTCCCCAACATGGTGAAATTCAGCATTCTGACGCCCCTTTATAATACGCCCGAGAAATTCTTAAGGGAGCTTCTGGACTGTGTACAGGCGCAGACTTACCAGAACTGGGAGCTGTGTCTGGCGGACGGAAGCGATCACGACCACGCCTATGTGGGAGAGATCTGCCGGGAGTATGCCCAAAAGGATCCCAGGATCATTTATCATGTGCTGGATCACAATGAGGGAATCTCAGGCAATACCAATGAGTGCCTGAAGCTTGCCACAGGCGATTATATCGCTCTTCTTGACCACGATGACATTCTGCATCCCGCTGTGCTTTACGAGTATGTAAAGGCAATCAATGAGACGGGAGCCGACTATATTTACTGTGATGAAATCACCTTTGAGGGTGACAGCATCGATCATATGATCGTACTGCATTTTAAGCCGGATTTTGCCATTGACAATCTGCGGGGCAATAACTACATCTGCCATTTTTCCGCTTTTTCCAGACATCTGCTGGATGAGACAGGCGTATTCCGAAGCGAATATGACGGCAGCCAGGATCATGATATGATTCTGCGGCTGACCACAAAGGCCAAAAAGGTGTACCATGTGCCAAAGGCCCTTTATTACTGGAGATCTCATAAGGCCTCTGTGGCCCAGGATATCAACGCCAAGACTTATGCGGTGGACGCGGCCAAGAGGGCGGTTCACGATCATATTATGGACGTATACGGAATGGACGCAAAGGTGGAAAGCACAAGGGCTTTCCCGACCATTTTCCGGATCCGTTATCCGCTGCTGGAGCGGCCGCTGATTTCCATTGTGATTCCCAATAAGGATCATATGGAGGATCTGTCCCGCTGCGTAGAATCCATCGTGAATAAATCCACCTATGAGAATTACGAGATTGTCATTGTGGAAAATAACAGTGAGACTAAGGAAATCTTTGATTACTATAAGGCGCTGGAGCACAACCCGAAGATTCGGATTGTGAAGTATGAGGGAGACTTCAATTATTCCCGCATCAATAATTTCGGCGTGACCTTTACAAAGGGAAAATATGTGCTGCTGCTGAATAATGACATCAAGGTCATTACCCGGGAGTGGATGGAAGAAATGCTGATGTATGCCCAGCGCCCGGATGTGGCCGCTGTAGGCGCTAAGCTTTACTACGCGGACAATACCATTCAGCACGCAGGCATTGTCATAGGTCTGGGTGCCCACCGGGCAGCCGGCCATACCCATTACAAGGATGACAAGATGCATCTGGGCTACATGGGACGTCTCTGCTACGCCCAGGATGTGACGGCGGTGACAGGAGCCTGCCTTCTGGTAAGCCGTGCCCAGTATGATGAGGTGGGAGGCCTGGACGAGGCCTTCAGCGTGGCCTTCAATGACGTGGATTTCTGTCTGAAGCTGCGCCATGCGGGCTATCTGAATGTGTTCACGCCTTTTGCGGAATTATATCATTATGAATCCAAGACGAGAGGCATGGAAGAGGGAGAAAAGATGAAGCGCTTCCAGCATGAGGTAGATCTGTTCCGGACAAAGTGGAAGGCAGATCTGGATGCGGGAGATCCCTATTTCAACCCCAACTTTTCACTGGATTATTCTGACTATACGATTAAATAGGAGAGATCATGGCAAAAAAGAGTTTCCGGGCCGGCAACTGCATAGCGGTTCTGGCAGCCTTCCTGGCTGTCCTGGGCTTCAGCCAGCTCTATCAGATCCGTTCGGAGGACACCCTGTTTTCTGGCAGCCTGTTCTGCATGGCGGTTTTCGGAGCTTTTCTTTGTCTGGCTCTCCGGTTCTTCGCGGGGAAGGTGACCGGAAGACTGGCTGCGTTTTCTCTGGCCGGGGGATTTTTGTTCGCGGCCATGACAAGCTTCGGTTTTTCTCTGGACGAGACAGACACGATCTGGCATGGCAGTGTCTTTCTGGCATTGCTGTGCCTGACTCCGTTTCTGGGGATCTGTACCGGCCTGGGACTCCGTACTCTGGAGGAAGGAAAGGGGCCGGCGGAAGAGAAGAAAAAGGAATTGACGGATGCAGAGAAGCAGGAAATGGAACGGACGGAAAACTCTGGGAAAAGACGATTCCGGAAAGCCGGCCGGTGGTTTTCAAAGCTTTCTGACCGGCGGTTTTATTTTCTGTGCGCGGCAGTTCTGTTTCTGTCCTGGATTCCGGTGCTTCTGGCTTCCTGGCCCGGCATCTTCTCCTACGACAGCGGCTGGCAGCTGGCAGCTTTTGTGGATGGAACTGTGACAGGCCATCACCCGATTCTCCACACGGCTCTTCTGGGTGTGACACGAATGATCGGCCACGCGCTGTCCGGTTCCGGACAGGCGGGAAACCAGACAGGAGCGCTTCTCTATTCTCTGATTCAGATGGCGGCGATGGCAGCTCTTTACGGACAGCTGTGTCTGTATCTGCGGCAGCGCCGGGCGCCGGGATGGCTGCAGCTCGTTTCCCTTCTCTTTCTGGGCTTCCATCCTGTCAATGGCCTGATGGCGCTGTGCGCCACCAAGGATTCGCTGTTTACGGCAGTATTTACTGTTTTTATCATACAGCTGCTGCGCATGACGGAAGACAGGGAAGGGTTCTTCTCTTCCGGAAAAAGGCAGATTTTATTCTGTGTCACGGTATGTTTCCTGTTTGCCCTGCGCAACAACGGATTTCATATGTTTTTGGTCTGCATCCCGTTTCTGTTTTTTGTATTCCGCAGGTTTTGGAAAAGAATGCTGGTGCTGATTCTGGTCTGCCTGGCCTTTTACGGCGTTTATAACGGCCCTGTCTACAGCGCCCTTGGAATCGAGCACAGTGATCCCAGAGAGATGTGCAGCGTGCTGATGCAGTCCGCGGCCAGGGTCTATAACCTGGATAACCAGGGCCTGACGGAGGAGGAAAAGGAAGCCTTCCTGTCCATTATTTCAGAGGAAGGCATGAATTCCTATCTGTCCCGGTTTGCGGACCCTGTGAAGGCTTATTTCAATGGGAAAAAATTCGCGGAGAATCCCTGGCCTTTCCTGAGGGCCTGGTTTTCCGCGGGTATGAGGCATAAAAAGATGTATCTGGATTCCTTCCTGGTAAATACGTTCGGCTACTGGTATCCCGGAGATTCCCTGGAGGATACGGAGCATGGGAGGAAATATTTTGAATATGGCTGCGCGGATTTCCGGGATGACGTGAATGTGGAGATGGAATCAAAGCTTCCGGCTCTTTCAGAATTTTACAGCCGGCTGGGGAATGAGGCTTCCTTCCGGAAAGTTCCGGTAGCGGCGGCCACCTTCAATCTGGGAGCCTATACCTGGCTGTGGATTTTTGCCTGCCTTCTGGTCCTTTACGGACGGAGGTGGAAAAGAGCGCTGATACTGGTTCCTTTTGGCGGATATTTTCTGACAAATCTTCTGGGTCCGGTGGTATCCCTGCGTTACCACTACCCATTTATAGCCTGCGCGCCGCTTCTGGTATATCTGATCTGGACAGTATGGGCGGAAGCGCGCCGGGAAGCACCTGTTCAGAGATGGGAAAAGAAAAAAGCAATCCCCGGAAAACAGTGACAGAGGATTCCGGAAATGGGATATGACAGATGGAGGACAGATATGATGGATAAGATAGCGGTGCTTGTCCCCTGCTATAATGAGAGCAAAACGGTAAAAAAAGTAGTGGAGGATTTCAGACGGGTTCTGCCGGAAGCGGTAGTCTATGTCTATGACAACAATTCCACAGATGGAACGGCCGATCTGGCAAGAGAAGCCGGCGCTGTGGTGCGCCATGAGTACCAGCAGGGAAAGGGAAATGTTATCCGCAGGATGTTCCGGGAGATCGAGGCGGAGGTCTATATAATAGTGGACGGCGATGACACTTATCCGGCGGAAGCTGCTCCCGAGATGGTCCGCAAGGTTGTGGAAGAGCAGGCGGATATGGTCGTGGGAGACCGGCTTTCTTCTACTTATTACACGGAAAACAAGCGTCCTTTCCATAATTTTGGAAATTCCTTTGTAAAGAACTGCATCAACCGGTTTTTTGACACCAATATCCAGGATATTATGACAGGCTACCGGGCCTTCAGCTATCAGTTTGTGAAGACCTTCCCGGTGCTCTCCAGAGGCTTTGAGATTGAGACAGAGATGAGCATCCACGCGGCGGACAAGCATATGCAGGTGGACCATGTGGTGATTGATTACCGCGACCGGCCTGAGGGCAGCGTCTCCAAGCTGAATACCTTTTCAGACGGCCTGAAGGTGCTGAGCCGTATCCTGAGCCTGTATAAAAATTACAAGCCCCTGGCTTTCTTTTCTCTGCTTTCAGGGATTCTGGCCGTGCTGGCGGTGGTATTTCTGATTCCGATTCTGGTGGAGTACTGGCAGACCGGGCTGGTGCCCCGCTTCCCGACCCTGATTGTGTGCGGCTTTGTACTGATTGCCGCCCTGCAGTCTCTGTTTGCCGGGCTGGTGCTTCAGAGCATGGAGCAGAAGAACAAGCAGGATTTTGAAATGCGCCTGATCCAGGCAAAGGAAGCCTGCGAGCGGATGAGGGCGGAAAACAGGGAGAAAAATCAATGAGGAAACAGAGAGAAAATACAGGCGCGGCTCTGGCGGCGTCTGTTTTTCTTGCCCTTTTATTCGGGATAGCGGTATACAAAACTATGGGATTTGTATATGCCATAGCCGATGATATTATTATGCGGGATATTGCCTCCGGAGCCTTTACCGGAACGCCGGACGGCCATTTGATTTTTGTGCGGTATGTACTGGGATTTCTGCTCAGCTGCTGCTACCGTCTGGTCCAGACTGTGGACTGGTATGGCTTTCTGATGGCAGGAGTCGTTTTTATGGCGCTGGCAGCAGTTCTGTACCGGGGCTTTTCGGAAGATCGGAGCCTCCGCTGGAAAGCGGTATATGCCGGAACTGCCATGGGAGTATTTGGCTGTGCCATGATATTTCACGCGGCGCAGTTTGAGTGGACGGTAAGCGCGGCTGCGGCCGGAGCTTCTGCCCTGTATCTTTATGCCACAGCGCGGGAGGAAAGCAGAGGAAAACAGACTGCGGAAGGAATTTTCATCTGGCTGCTCCTGTTTTTGACTTACTGCATCCGTGAAAATGTGTTTATGATGGTTCTTCCCGGATTTGGAATAACGTTTCTGTGGAAGTTCGTACATAGAAAAGAAAAAAGCTTCTGTTTTGACTTCAAAAAGCTGATTCTTCCAGCAGCCGTCTTTGGCTCACTGGCCCTGGCTGCGGTGGCAGAGCATCAGGCTTATCAGGGAGAAGGCTGGAGGGAATTTCAGGCCTTTCAGTCGGCCCGGGCAGATGTCTATGACTATTATGGAGTCCCGTCCTATGAAGCCGCCCCGGAAACCTTTGACGCGATGGGGGTGGATGCGCTTGACATGCGCTGTCTCCGCCATTATGCGCTGTATCTGGTGGACGGCATGGACGCGGAGCTTATGGAGAAGATAGACGCGGAAAGCCAGAGACAGAGCGGCCGGCAGGCAGGCCTGAAAACAAGAATCAAAAACGGCATTCTGCTGGCGGCGGAACAGGCATCTGATTCGGAATATTTCACAGCCAGTATTCCCATGCTTGTATTCCTGGCGGGAGCACTGTTTTTAAGTATCCGGCGGCAGAAAAAAGCCCTCCTTCCACTGCTTTTGTTCCTGGCAGAGGAAGGAGCTCTATGGCTGTATCTTGGCTTTGGCGGCAGACTCCCGGAGCGGGTGGCTTTTTCCATGCACCTGATCACGCTGGCCGGTACGGCGGCGTCCTTCTACCGGCTCTGGCTGCAGGAGGAAAAGGAAAAAGAACCGGGAACCGGAAGGAATGCGGTGGTTCTGGCCCTTCTGGTCTGCTTCCTGGCAGCGGCAGCTTTTCAGTGGCAGAGCTCTGCGGCTTCCAATCAGGAAAAGCTGGCGGCGGATGAGAGCTATCAGCTGTTTAAGCAGAAATGCAGAGAGAATCCGGAAAATCTTTATTTTATAGAAACCTTTACAGCGGAACCTGTGGGCGGAGCCCGGGTGAGTACTTACAGCCCGCCGGGAATCAACAACTGTCTGACATTGGGCGACTGGTACAGTACCTCGCCTCTGGATGAGGAAAGATTTGAGGCACTGGGCATAAAAAATGTGGAACAGACGATTTTGGAAAATCCAAACGCTTATCTGGTGGTAAAAGACGCGGAGGATCCGGGATTTCTGGCGGACTATTTTGAGACACGGTATTCCGGCTGCACGCTGGTGAGCGCCGGCGTGGAAGCTGTGGGAGGAAGAAATTATTTCCTTTATCAGATAAGCCGGAATTGAGAAATTGACACGGACAGGAAAAGGAAAGGGTGAAGAAACATGAAACGGGCCGGGACGAAAAGCCGGGTATTGATATCGCTTTTTCTGGCATTTGCGGTCATGGGCGCATATTTTATTCTGGTATATCAGAGAATTCCGTTTATCTATGAGATCAATGATGACGTGGCCATGCGGAATGTGGCGGCAGGGGCGATTACAGGAGAGCCGGATGCCCATCTGATTCATATGAAATACATCCTGGGGCTTTTTATCAGCGGCCTTTACAGGGCCTTTCCCGGAACGGACTGGTATGGACTGACTCTGATTGGCGTAATGCTTGTGTCCTTCGCGGTGGTGCTTTACCGGGGCTTTGTATCAGAGCGCAGCCTGCTCTGGAAGGGAGGTTATACGCTGGTATCTCTGCTTCTGGTGACCTGTCTGGGGCTGCAGCACATCACTGATTTTCAGTGGACTGTGACGGCCGCGGCCGCGGGCTCAGCGGGCATTTATCTGTTCTATACCTCTGAGGCTTCGGAACGTTTTCAGATCATTGTGGAAGAAGGACTGTCTGTCCTGCTGATTCTGGTATCCCTGCTGATCCGGGATGATGTGTTCCTCATGATACTGCCTGTAGCCGGGCTCTGTTACTGCTGGAAATATCTGAAATGGTCAAAGAAAGGGAAAATACCCTTTACGCTCCGGCATGTCGGCGTGCCGGCCGGCCTTTTATGCGGCGTTCTGCTGATTCTGGGCACGGAGGCTTTCGCGTACCGGTCACCGGAATGGAGAGAATTTCTTTCCTATAATAAAGACCGGGAAGCGATTATGGATTATTACGGAATCGCCAATTATGAGGACGATTCGGAATTCTATGATTCTCTGGGACTGACGCCGGAGGAAGTGGAGAATATGCAGCGTTATTCTCTGTACCTGGTAGATGATTTGTACAGTGAAAAGATGGCTGCCATCGCAAAACGCTCCAGAGAACTTTATGTGCAGCAGCATTCTGTAAAGGACAGGCTTGTGGACGCTGCGGAGACAATCTATGAGCACTGGGGAAAAGATACCTACCGTTCGGCGAATCTGATCTGCCTTGCAGCTGCTGCGGTGGCTCTTGGTTATTGTTACGGGAAAGACAAAAAACAATTCTGGCTTGCGGGCTTTATTCTGGCTGGTACGATGCTGTACTGGCTGTATCTGGGTTACCGCCACAGAATTCTGGAGCGGGTGGGCTTTGCCTTGTATTTCCTTGTCATCTTTTCCATGTCTGCCATCTGGTACCGGAGCGCGTTTCTGGAAAAGGAGAGTCAGAAGGCGCAGACAGTTGATCCGGCAGAAGGATCCGGGCAGGCAGGAAAGAACAGGCAGACAGAAGAATCCGGCCAGCGCTGGTTTCTGAAGGAAAAGGCCGCGGGCGTGATGGCATGGGCAGCCTCCTGCGCGGTACTGACCCTCCTGGCATTCAATATCTGGAATGGGGTCAAAGACAATAATACCTGGCGGACTGCCTATAATGATGAATTTCTGGATGTGAACAGCTATATGGCTGAGCATATGGAAAACGTCTATTTTATGACCACCTTCACGATTGAGACCTACACAGATAATTTCAGGATCCATCGAGATTTCCCGTTTACCAATCTGTTGTCTGTGGGCGGCTGGCATACCTTTTCCCCGCTGGAAAATGAAAAGGACAGAGAGCTTGGCATTACAGATCCGAAAACGGATATTGTGAAAAAAGACAATGTGTATGTCATTTCCATAGAGTATATTAATCTGCGCTATATGGACCGTTATTATACCAGTGTATATGGAGATGATTATCTGGGAAGAGAACTTGTGGATACTCTGGATTATGGGGAAAGAGTATTTGAAATCTATGATTTTTCAGTGAAGGAACATTAGGATGGGAAAAGTACAAAAGAACAGCACGGGACTTCTTTGTGCCGCGGCTGCCGCGTTATATTTTCTTCTGATTTTCATTCTGATTCCGTTTACTTACGGAATCAACGATGATATGACGTTGCGGGACATTGCCTCCGGGGCGGTGTCGGGCACGCCGGACGGCCATCTGATCTATGTGCAGTATGTATTGGGAAAGCTTATAAGTCTTCTTTATATGGCAGTGCAGGGGATAGACTGGTACGCGCTCGTCTGGCTGGGACTTATGCTGTTTTGTTTTGGCCTGCTCCTGTACCGGACAGCTGCGCTTTGCCGGTGTATAAAGAGAAGCCTGCTGGCAGGGCTGTTTGGAGCTCTTGTGCTGTTTACTCTTGTTTATCTGGACTATTTCGTAAATTTTCAGTACACGATCGTGGCTTCTATCACAGGCGGAACAGCAGTCTTTTTCTATTTTACCATGGATCCGGAAAAACCGCTGTATGTGCGTCTTCGGGAATACGCTGTGATAGCTCTGCTGGCCTGGATTACATACTGTATCCGTTCTCAGGTATTTATGCTGGCAGTGCCCTTCGGCGCGGTTTTGTTTTTGGGCAAAAAGAAAATCCGGATAGCTGAAAAAGCAATGTTTCTGGCAGCAGTTCTGGCAGGAATTTTTGTTGTTTTCATTATAGAGCGGGGAGCGTACTCCAGCCAGGAATGGAAAGATTTCCGAAATTTTAACCAGGCGAGAACGGAGATCTATGATTATTATGGTGTTCCGCCCTATTCGGAAAATGAAGCTTTTTATGAATCCATAGGAATGGAAGAGTGTGATGTGGTAAATCTGGAACGGTACCGTCTCTATTTTACAGACGGGCTGGAGACAGGAAAGCTGGAAGAGACTGCGGAATACGCTGAAAAACTGTGGAAAGAGACACAGACGCCGATACAAAGGGTAAAAAACGGAATCAAGCTTGCAGCAAAAGGATTTGGGGCAGAAAGCAATCTTCTGGTAAATATTGCGGCAAAACTGTTTCTTGCTGCTGTACTAATTCGGGGCTGGAAGAGGAGACGGAAAGATTTTTGGATGGGCGGCAGTCTGCTGCTGATAGAGGGCGCATTATGGCTGTATCTGGGCTGTGAAGGAAGACTGCCTGACAGAGTGGGCGCGGCTCTTCTGATTACGGAATTTTCCTGCGCGCTGGCTCTTTTGTTTCATGGCTGCATGGATGAGGGAAAAGAAGTTTCCCTGGTAAAAAGCAGAGTTTTGGCTGCCGGATTTTTTGTTCTGGCTGCGGCTGTGTGCGGACTGCATATCGCATCTGTAAGGGAGGAAAGGATGTCAGCTGCCCGGAGAAATGAAGAATTTGAGCGTTTCAATGCCTATTTTGCGGAGCACAGCGAAAATGTCTATTTTTATCCGGTGGATTTTTCCGGAGATTATACGGAAAACCTGAGAATTTTCAGAAGCTTTGAGGTTTCAAACGGGTTTCCTCTGGGAGGCTGGCTCACATTTTCTCCCTTAAGAGAGGCAGGGCTTGGAAAATATGGCATTCAGGAGGTTGACAAAGCCCTGATTGAAAAGGATAATATATATTTGGTTATGACCAGCGCGTCAAGCAGGATCGATGAGCATTATCTTCAGAAAGACATAGAGATAAAGTGGGAACAGACAGATCAGGCTCCTGTATTTCAGACAGAGGTGCCGGTCTGGAAGCTCTCTGCCGAGGGGGAAACAAATGATGATATATTTTAATAATCCGCCTTTTGTGGGAACAGAACTGGAGTATATCAGGCAAGCTGTGGAAAATCAAAAAATCTGCGGCGATGGGCCGTTTACAAAAAAGTGCAGTCAGTGGCTGGAAGAAACTGCTGGCACAGCGAAAGCGCTTCTGACGACTTCCTGCACTCATGCAACGGAAATGGCGGCTCTTCTGCTGAATATTCAGCCGGGAGACGAAGTGATTATGCCGGCTTATACGTTTGTCTCCACTGCGGACGCCTTTGTACTGCGGGGAGCGAAAGTGATTTTTGTAGATATTCGTCCAGATACCATGAATATAGATGAAACGCAGATAGAAGACGCAGTCACAGAACGGACAAAGGCGGTTGTTCCTGTGCACTATGCAGGCGTTTCCTGTGAAATGGATAAAATCATGGAAATAGCGGAAAAGCATCATTTGAAAGTGGTGGAGGACGCAGCTCAGGGGATACTGAGTACATATAAAGGGAAAATGCTGGGAACTATAGGAGATTTTGGCTGTTACAGTTTCCATGAAACGAAAAATTTCAGTATGGGAGAAGGCGGAGCTCTCCTGATTAAGGATGGACGATATATTGAACAGGCGGAAATTATTCGGGAAAAAGGAACGAACCGCTCCAAGTTCTTCAGGGGACAGATTGATAAATATACCTGGGTAGACGCAGGAAGTTCCTATCTGCCCAGCGATTTGAACGCAGCTTATCTGTGGGCCCAGCTGGAGCAGGCAGACCGGATTTTTAAAGATCGGATGAAATCGTGGGGGCTTTATTATGAACTGCTGTCGGAACTGGAAAAGGAGGGAATTCTTTCTCTTCCGGTTGTCCCGGAACATTGTACTCACAATGCCCATATGTTCTATGTGAAGGCAAAGAGTTTGGAAGAAAGGACCCGGCTGATAGAGTACCTGAAGCAAAAAGGGATACTGGCGGTCTTTCACTATATTCCGCTTCATACAGCGCCGGCGGGCAGAAAATTCGGGGCATTCCATGGAGAAGATATTTATACGACCAGAGAAAGTGAGCGCCTGCTCCGCCTGCCTATGTATTATGGCCTGGAGGAGGAAAAGATCGTATATATCACAGAGAAAATAAAAGAGTTTTATGGAATATAAAGATTTCCGGGAGGTTGGAAGATTGATTTCAGTCATAGTGCCGTGTTATAATTCAACACAAATGCTGAACCGGCTGGTAGATGAGACAAGGAAGATATTTCGCAGGCTTCAGATCTCAGATTATGAATTTGTGCTTGTGAATGACTGCTCTCCGAATCTGGAAAGCTGTGAGCGTATTCTGAAACTGGGAAGAGAAAATCCCGATATTAAAGTCATAGACTTGGCGAAAAATACAGGACAGGCAAATGCGCAGCTGACAGCGCTTAATTATGCGGAAGGTGACATCATCATTAATATGGATGATGATATGCAGACGCATCCGGCCAATATTCCAGTTCTTTTGGAGAAACTGGAAGAAGGTTATGATCTTGTCCTTGGGAAATATAAGAAGAAGCGTCATTCGGCATTCCGCAATCTTCTGACAAAGATGGACAATGTGTTTGAGCATATTGTTATGGGAAAACCCAGAGGACTGGATTTCACCAGTTTCTGGGTCACCAGAAAATATATACGGGACGAGCTGATTCATTATACACATCCCTACGCTTTTATGGAAGGACTGTTTTTAAGAACAGCCGGAAAAATTGCAAATGTGGAGATTGAGCATTTTGACAGAACAGAGGGAAAGTCAGGATATAATCTGAAAAAGCTGGTCAAGCTGTGGTCAAATTTTACAAACTTTACAGTTTTTCCTTTGCGTATCGCTGGAGTTTTAGGGATTACTTTTTCACTGATTGGTTTTGTAGCAGCTCTTGTAGTCGGGATCAGAAAGATATTAGATCCTTCCATGGTGGCAGGGTATGCTTCTATTATCTGCTTTATGATGATCTTTTTTGGTGTAGTTCTCCTGTTTATGGGTGTTATAGGAGAATATGTGGGAAGAATTTTCATGTGTATTAACAGTGCGCCGCAGTTTGTGGTGAAACAGACGATTAATGTGAAACAGACGGAGGAGAACTCCTGAATGGAACAGAGACT
This sequence comes from uncultured Merdimonas sp., assembly GCA_944375725.1. Lineage (GTDB taxonomy): Bacteria > Bacillota > Clostridia > Lachnospirales > Lachnospiraceae > Laedolimicola. The sequence continues at coordinate 17,372 of CALWAZ010000021.1, forward strand.
TATGATTTTGGGTTCAATGGATGAGTTTGTTGAGCTGGTAAAAAAGGCTAAGAACAGAGGCATTTATACGGTGGTTTGTGACGGCTATCCAGATGGACCGGCAAAGCAATATGCGGATAAGGCTTATAATATTGACATCCGAAAGATAGAAGAGGTGGCGGATGTCTGCAAAAAGGAGAAGCTGAATGGCATCATAGCTTCCTTTTCGGATATTCTGTTTGAGTATCTGGTGAAAATAGCACATCGGGCAGGATTGAAAACGTATTGCACTCCGGAAAAAGCGGCTTTTCTCCGGGAAAAATCCAAAATGAAAAAAATGTTTGATGAATTGGATATTCCTACACCGAAATCCCAAAAAATTCATTTTGATTTTCAGGATCAGGAATTGAAAGAGTTTACTTTTCCTGTGGTAATGAAGCCGGTGAATGGATATGGATCACGGGGAATCTATATTGTAGATAGTATCGGAGAGATACGGCAGAAATTTCGCCAGACCTCCGGGTACTCTACATATCCGGATGATATTCTGGTAGAAAGCTATAATGACGGATATGAATTTAATATGATGAACTGGATGGCAGACGGGGAAGTGTATACACTTGGTCTCGCAGACCGGGAAAAATCTGTGGAAGTAAAAGGGGATATTCCGCATGTAAGCCGTGTCTGTTATCCGTCCTGCATTATTGATTCAGTTTATGAAGAGGCCAGAGCTGTTGTCAAAAAGGTGGCTGACTATACAGGAATACGAACCGGTCCGCTGTCTATGCAGTTCTTTTACCGGCCTGGACAGGGAATTGAGGTTTGTGAGTGTGCCGGAAGGCTTTTTGGATATGAGCATGAGCTGGTGACCTACGGAAGCGGATTTGATATTGAAGAGATGCTGCTGGATTATGTTTATGATGAAGAACAGATGAAAACTCTTCTGAAAAGACATGACGCTCATTTCCCAAGGCAGGCAGCAGGATTGTATTTTCATGGGTATGAAGGAAAAATCTGTGATATGTCCGGAGTAAGAAAGCTGGTGGAAGAGCTTCATCCGGTTCAGAGCATGCTGTACTACCAGGAGGGGGATAGGATTAGCCATGGAGTTGGCGCAAAACCCTATCTTGTCAGATTATATCTGGAGTCAGATACCCGTCAGGAGCTTGACAGGCTTTCGCAAAAAGCTTTTCAGGAAATGAGGGTGACAGGAGAAAGCGGGCAGAATCTGGTGTACCATAATCAGCTTCCTGATTATAGTCTGGCCAGATAAGTGAAGGAGGGCTTTTATGGAATTTTCTCCTCTATCGTTACTGTATGACATTTGTCTAATGTCTCTTTTGATTTTTATAGCTAAAATTATCCGTACAAAGGTGAAGCTGTTTCAGAATTTTTATATCCCTACAGCCCTAATTGCAGGTTTTCTGGGAGTAATTGGAGGCCCATATGGATTGGATATTCTGCCCTTCAGTGCTCAGGCTTCTTCCTATGCGGGAATATTGATCGCTGTATTGTTTGCCACAATGTACCTTGGAAGAAAGGAAAAGGCAAGCTTTAAGCAGATGCTGGACAGAGTAGGAGATACATTTCTGTTGAATACGGCTGCTGAAGTGGGGCAGTTTGGCATTGCGATTCTTTTTGGAATTTTTGTGCTGGGTGTCTTGTTCCCAGGGATCAATTCCTGTTTTGCGCTTATGATGCCGGCAGGCTTCGCAGGAGGACATGGAACGGCAGCGGCCATAGGCAGTGTCCTGGAAAATGCAGGATGGGCAGACGCTGTCACAATTGGTCAGACATTTGCAACTTTTGGACAGCTCCTGGGGGTTTTCGGAGGAGTAGTCATTATCAATTACTGCACCCGGCATGGGTATACGCGTATTATAAAAAAAGTAAATGAAATGCCGGAAGACATGAGAACAGGTCTGATTCAGAAAGAAAACCGCACTTCTATGGGGGAAAATACAGTCAGTCCCCTATCGCTGGATCCTCTGACCTGGCATTTATGTCTGGTAATGGTCTCAGCGGGTGCTGCCTATCTGATCAATTCTTTTCTTGTAAAATGGTTTCCGAATGTCTCCATTCCCATTTATGGACTGGCTCTGATATGTGGAATTGGAGTTCAGAAGATTCTGAAGGTATGCAGGCTTGATGATTATGTGGATCACAAAGTGATTTCCAGAATCGGAAGCAGTGTGGCAGATTATCTGGTAGGATTTGGGGTAGCTACCATTAATATCAGTGTGGTAATTCAGTATTGGGAGCCCATGCTTCTGATGTGCCTGCTTGGAGCGGTTTATGTCATTCTGTACTTCTTTGTGATTTCCCGTATCTTTTTCCGAAATTTCTGGGTGGAACGGGGAATTTATATTTATGGATGGGCCACAGGTGTTATGAGTATTGCCGTATTGCTTTTGAGAATTGTGGATCCGGAATTCAAGAGTGGTGTTCTCGAAGACTCCGGTTTCGCATGGATCTTTGTCTCTTTTGTAGATATTGCGTGTGTGACCTTTATTCCCCTGCTTCTGCTTCAGAATTTGGGGCTTGTCACCGGAATTGTTCTTGTGGCAGCTGCGGCATTCTGTCTTCTGATTTCAAAGCTGCGTTATGGGACGGCAAAAGTAAAAGCAGATGAACTGCATCCTGGCGAAAAAGAGGTTTTAGATACATTGTAAAGCAGAGGAGAAAAATGAAAAAAAAGCATATCAGTTTAAAAAGTATTTTGATTTTACAGCTGGTGATTGTGATTTATACTCTGTCTGGTGTGGCGGCTAAGGGAGCGGCCGGATACGAGGTGCTGTCATGGCAGTTTATTTTATTCTATGGTCTGGAAATTGCCATTCTTGGAATTTATGCTATCTTGTGGCAGCAGATTATTAAAAGATTCGATCTTTCAGTAGCGTATGCCAATCGTTCTATGGCGGTTTTGTGGTCGCTGGTCTGGGCGGTGATTTTCTTTCATGAAAAGGTTACAGTAACTAATGTGCTGGGCGTGTTGATTGTCCTGGCAGGTACAATGTTGGTGAATACAGATGATGAATAAGTATATGTTATTGCTGCTTGCCTCTGTAATAGTAGCGTCATTTTCGCAGATTCTTTTGAAAAAGAGCGCGCTGAAGACCTATCCGTCCATCTGGCGCGAATATGTAAATCCCTGGGTGATTATTGGCTATGGGATGATGGTTCTTTCCACTTTGCTTACGGTTTTTGCTTACAGAGAAGTGGATTACAAAAATGGCCCAGTAATAGATTCCGTGGGATTTTTACTGGTTATGCTTTGGAGCAGGATCTTTTTCGGGGAGAAAATTACAAAGAGAAAAGTAATAGGAAATCTCCTGATTCTGGCAGGCATCTTTGTGTTTTACAGCTGATACATCAGGAAACAGCGAATGAATATATGATATGGAAGAAGAAAAATTTGTGAAAAAAATTTTCAGATTTACAATTCCTCATGGCTGGATTCTGGCCTGTCTGATGCCGGTCCTGGGCTATGTGATGTTTGAGACGACTACTGGAAACCTGATGTCCATACGCTTTGACAGAGCACTATTGAACCTGGTGTTTTATTATCTGATTTACACATTTGTGTTTCTTGTGATCAACAGATACCGGGCGGCGGTAATTGGCACGACGGCTGTGCTTTATCTGATTGCTGCTGTGGACTATTATGTGGTGCAGTTCAAGGGAAGTCCTCTTTTGCTTCCCCAGGATCTGACAGCATGGAAAACGGCTGCGGCTGTGCTTTCCGGCTATCAGATTACTCCCTCCCGCAGTGTTGTACTGGGAGCTGTCATGATGGTCTGAATCATTTTTCTTGTGTGTCATATGAAAGTGGAAAAACTGAGGCTGAAAATCAGGGGAATTTTCGCTGGTGTGTACGTTCTGTTCTGCGGCTTTTGGATGACTGCTTTCTATAAATATGATATTAAAGAGCCGCTTGCGGATATTGAGGATGATATTTTCTGGTGGAGCCTGGAAGGCAGTTATCAGGATTTCGGCTATGCCACATCGACGGCTATTCAGGTGTCTTCCATGTTCTTTGAGAAGCCGGAGGATTATTCTGCTGCTGAGGTGGAGAAAATTGAAGAGACGATAGATTACATACCTCAGCCGGTCTCGGATACAGTCCCGGAAAACCTGATCGTAATTATGAATGAAAGCCTTTCGGATATGCGTGTGATCGGTGATTTCCAGACTAACGAGGAGTTTTTCCCGTTCCTTACCAGCCTGGAAGAAAACACCGTAAAAGGAAACCTGTATGTGCAGGTGTTTGGAGGGGGTACCAGCAATACGGAGTATGAGGTGCTCACCGGAAACAGCATGGCTTTTCTTCCCTATGTAATCAGTGCGTTCCAGGCGTATTGTGAACCGGAAGAGTATGGTCTTGCCGCCACTCTGAAGGATCAGGGCTATACGGCAGTGGCCATGCATCCCAATCTGTCAGGAAACTGGAACCGGAAAACGGTCTATCAGTATATGGGATTTGATGAATTTATCTCCAGCGGAGGATTCCTGGACGCAGAGCATATGAGAAATTATGTGACGGATATGGGAGATTACCAGAAGCTGATTGAGCGTTACGAAGAAAAGGAAGAAGGAGAAAAGCTTTTTATTTTCAATGTAACCATGCAGAACCACGGGGGCTACGAATATGCCGCTGACGACTTTCAGGAAGAGATCTGGGTGACGGATGATCTGGCGGGGTACGAGCAGGCAGACCGTTATCTGTCCCTGATGAAAAAATCGGATGAAGCCTTTGAATATCTGGTCAGCTATTTTGAGGCGGTGGAAGAGCCCACCATGATTGTGATGTTCGGAGATCACCAGGGGGCTGTGGAGACGGAATTTTACGAGGGGCTTTATGGAAAACCGATGAATGAGCTGTCTGCTGAGGAGGCGGATCTGCAGTATGTTACGCCGCTTGTTATCTGGACAAACTATGAGATGGAAAGCGGCCGGATTGAACAGATCAGCGCCAACTATCTGGGAAGCCTGATTCTTGAAATGGCAAACCTGGAGCTGACGCCTTACAACAGGCTGCTGCTGGAGACCCGGCAGGAGATTCCGGCCTTTGGCAAGAATGGTTATTACCTGGCGGATTGAAGCATATGGAGGAATGTAAGAGATGAAGAAACTGTTTGCGCAAATTATAAAATTCGGAGCTGTGGGCTTTCTGTGCTTTTTTATTGACTATTTCATTATGATAGGCCTGACGGAGCTTGTGGGTATCCCGTCGCTGATTTCCAGCGGCTGTTCCTACACGGTTTCCACGATTGTAAACTACATTTTAAGCGTTACCGTGGTTTTTGACGCGGATAAGGAAGCCAATAAGATTGTGCAGTTTATCGTGTTTGTGGTCCTGAGCCTGATAGGCCTGGGCATCAATCAGCTGTGTATGTGGGGCGGAACCTCCTGGCTGGAAAGCCTGATGGAGCAGAGTCAGGCACTGGCGGCCTACTCACGCTATGCTTATATGGTTGTAAAAATCTTTGCGACTGCTGTGGTTATGGTATATAATTTCATTACCAGAAAGATTTTTATCGAGAAACACTGAATGCAGTGCAGAAAGAAAGGAGCGGATATGCGGAATAGAAGGACAGCGCTTGGAATCGGACTGTTTCTGCTTATCTGCGGGCTTCTGCGGTTTGTATGCTTCCCGCTGGAAAAACCGGATATGGGAACGCAGGCGCTTTCGGAGACGGAGGCGGAGGCGCTTAAGGAAAACAGAACAGAGACAGAAGAGGAGCTCCTGACAGGCCTGCTGTTTTCCGGAGAGGAACTTCCCTGTGACAGGGCTTCCGGTACCTTTTACCTTCCGCTGGATATGGAAGAGGAGGACTGGGAGGACGGGACGTTTGCCGCGGCTGACGCCGGCGTGGACGTGTATCTTCTGGATAATCCTCTGGGGGATGACAAACGGGAAGCCATACGGGCAGGAAGAAGCTACCGGCTGGTGGCAGCGGCGGATGACGTCTTCCGGGAATACGCGGTAGTCTTTACGGGGCTTCCGGTGATGGAGCTTAAGACAGACACGGGTGAGGAGATCCGGTATGATGAGATCTTCGGCACCCTGCGTTTTTATGAAGCGGATACAAAGACAGACTGGGTAACCGAGAGTGTGATGAGCGGCCATATCCGGGGCGGAAGCAGCCGCCTGAATCCGAAAAAATCCTTTAAGATTACGCTGTATAAAAAGAACCAGACAGGGAGCGGTTCCCTGCGGGATAACCAGGTTTCTTTTCTGGGAATGCGCAAGGATGATGAGTGGCTTCTTTACGCCATGTACAGTGAGGACACCAAGGTCCGGGATAAGCTGTCCCTGGATATCTGGAATGAGTCCGGCGCTCTGGAAATCGACTCAAACGGCTTTTACGGGTATCATATGGAATATATCGAGGTTTTCTTAAATGGAGAATACCGCGGAATCTACGGCCTGATGGAACCGGTGGATTACAAGCAGCTGGATCTCACCAAGGAACATGAGGCTCAGCCGGTGGAGTACCTGTATAAACAGAAAGATCCGGGTGTGTTTGAGCTGAAGGGAAGCTGGACAGCCCAGACAGAGGAGGATTTTGAGCTTCTGAATACCTATCTGGCCTGTCTGGAGGGAGACGACTCAGTTTTTATCGAAGAGATTGGAAATCTGATTGACATAGACAACGCGCTGGATGTGTGGCTGTATCTGCAGGCCGTGCTTGGCATGGATAACATAGAAAGAAATATCTTCTATCCGGCGGTCTGGGAAGGGGATCAGTACCGGATCCGCTTCCTGCCCTGGGACATGGATTATACCTGGGGAAATGTGCATGATTTTGACGCGGGAAACCGGACCCGTTTTTCGGAAGAAATTCTGACCATGCGGATTGCCTGGAAGCTGGGCGACCGGCTGATACAGCTTAATGTGGACGGAGCCCGGGAAAAAGTGAAGGACAGGTGGAAAGAGCTCCGGCAGACGGTTTATTCGGATGAATGGCTTACGGAGCATATTGATTCCTATGCTCACCAGGTGGTGGATTCCGGGGCCTTTGAGCGGGATGAAGCTCTGTGGGTGAATGGCGGACACAATGATGACTATGAGAGTCTGAAGAAGCTGGCCTGCGGGCGGATGAGTTTTTTGGATGAACAGCTTGCGGATCCGCTGGCTTATCTGGATTTGGAGGGATATGTGGAGTGAGGAGACAGAGAGCGCTTTGGCTGAACTTCATACTGCTTGCATGCTGTCTGGCTTTTTTGTTTCTCTGGCCGCTGGTGAAGGGAGCGGTCGCGTTCCGGCAGGGCTCTGAGGAGGAAATTTCCGAGCTTCTGGCGACTCACACAAAAGCAGAAACTCCCTTTTTTACGGAGCTGGCATTTTCCGGTGAGGTGCTTCCTTATGAAAAGGATACGTCCACCTTTTATCTGCCGCTGAACATGGAGACGGCGGACTGGGAGCGGGGAGAGCTGGCAAGCGCCGCGCCGGATGTGACCCTTCTGTTTGAGGAGGATGTGACGGCTTCTGACAAACAGCAGGCGATCCGCGAGGGAACAAAATTCCGGTTTTACGCGGTCCGCGGCGGGGAATATCAGGAGTGCTGGCTGACTGTGACCGGCCTTCCGGTGATTTCCATTGAGACAGAGGCCTCCGCTGATATGGAGGTATTTGGAGGAAGCATCCGGTTCTGGGACAGCGGCACCAAGGCGGGCTGGACTTCTTCCAGTATTCTGGAAGCGCATATCCGCGGCAATACCAGCCGTACCTATGAAAAGAAAGGCTATAAGCTGAGCCTGAAGAAACAGAACAAGGACGGAGAAATTGTGGAGGACAAAAAATCTCTGTTCGGCCTCCGAAAGGATGATGAATGGCTTCTGAATGCCATGTACAGTGATTCCTCCAAAATCAGGGATAAACTGTGCGCCGATGTGTGGCAGCAGATGGGGGCTTCCCAGTCAGAGTTCCCGGAGGCGTATTTCGGCACGCGGATGACCTATGTGGAGGTGCTTTTCAATCACGAGTACTGGGGCCTGTATCTTCTGATGGAGCCGGTGGATTCCAAGCAGCTGGATTTGACGAAGGAAGGGCAGGGCGGACAGGAGGAATATTCCTACAAATCTGTGACGCCCCAGGATCAGCCCACGGAGGATCTTCTGAATCAGGAAGCTTATGGGGAGACATTGTCAGGCTATGAGCTGAAGGGCAGCCATACAGTCATCGACCGGACAGACTGGGAGCCTCTGCTTTCCTATCTGGAGCTTCGGGATCTGGCCAGCGATGAAACCTTCGCCGCGGAAGCCTCTGAGCTTACAGACCGGGAAGGAGCGCTGGATATCTGGATCTACCTTCAGACGGTGCTGGGAATTGACAATCGTGGGAAAAACATGTATTATGTGACAAAAAACAGAGGAAATTCCCGGAAAATATATTTTGCGCCCTGGGATATGGACATTACCTGGGGAGATGCCCTCCAGGAGGGCAGGGACGGAAATATCTGGAGCATTGGACTGAACACGGCTCTGTATTCAGAGCGGATCAACTGGAGCTTCGGGGACAGGCTGCTGGAACTGGATGTGGATGACTCCCGCGCTTATGTGAATGACAGGTGGACAGAACTGCGCCAGGGCGTGCTTTCAGATGAAAGTCTGACGGAGGCGGTGGACGGACTGGTTCATCAGGTTCAGGATTCGGGAGCGGCGTCCCGGGACGCGTCCCGGTGGCCTGACAGCAGTTCCGGACAGGATTATGAACTGTTCAAGCGGATGGCTCTGTACCGGATGGGAATCCTGGATTACTATTTCGCCGGGCGTCTGGAGGAGTATCTGGGCCTCGGTTACGAATAAGGCGGGAAAAGCCGGCAGGCTTTCAGAAGTCTGCTGGTTGAAAAGGAGAAAGACCATGGATTACCGGAACGAAATCAAGTATATTGTGGCGGAGACACAGCTGGTGCTTCTGAAAAACCGGATAGGGCATCTGATTGAGCCGGATAGGCATGCCGGGCCGGACGGACAGTACCGGATCCGCAGTCTGTATTTTGACGATTACTATGACAGCTGTTATACAGAAAATGAGATAGGCACGGATCCCAGGGAGAAATTCCGTATCCGGATCTACAATGCGGACCCGGGGCGCATCAGTCTGGAGCTGAAGAGAAAACAGCATGGAATGACCCAGAAGCTTTCCTGCCGCCTGACGGAGGAACAGTGCCGGACACTGATGGCGGGCAGGCCTCTCAGGCCGGATTCCTCTTATTCGGCTGTGCTTCAGAAGCTGAATCTTCTGATGAATACCCGGCTGCTTCGGCCAAGGGTCATTGTGGAGTATGACAGAGAGCCCTATGTGGAACCCCTGGGAAATACGAGAATAACCTTTGACCGGAATATCCGCTCTTCGGACGCGGTGGGGCTGTTCCTGGAGAAAAGCGTACCGGCCAGGCCTATTATGCCGGCGGGAAAACACATCCTGGAAGTCAAGTACGATGAGTTTCTTCCGGATTACCTGTACCGGAATCTGCAGCTTTCGAATCTGCGGCAGACGGCTTTTTCAAAATATTATCTCTGCAGACGGTATTCCCTTTCGGGAATCCGGAGCGCAGAATAAAACACAGGGAATAATGGCTGCGGACAAAGGCAGCGTATTCACATATAAAAATGGAGGATAAATGAATGGGATTTCAAGATGTTTTTAAAAGCTCATTTCTCGAGGGGTTTACAAGTATGGATATTTCGGCCGGCCGGATTATGGCGACCTTTACGGTGACCTGTATTCTGGCCTGCTATATCTTCCTGATTTACCGGCTGATGACCCGGAAAGCCTTCTATTCTAAGGGATTCAACGTGTCTCTGGCAGCGATGTCCGTGATTACGGCAGCGATTATTCTGGCTATGCAGTCCAACCTGGTGATTTCCCTCGGTATGGTCGGCGCTCTGTCCATTGTCCGTTTCCGTACAGCCATTAAGGATCCGATGGATCTGGTATTCCTTTTCTGGTCTATCAGCGTCGGTATTATCTGCGGCGCGGGTCTTTATGAAGTGGCCCTTCTGACCTGTCTTGTGGTGACAGTGCTGGTACTGGTGCTGGAGAATATTCCGGCCTCCAGAGCGCCCATGATGCTGGTGGTGAATCTTTCCGACGCGGACAGCGAGTCCCGGGTCCTGGAAATTGTGAAAAAATACAGCCGTTATTACAAGGTCAGATCCCGCAATGTATCCGGCGGAAGTATGGATATGATCGTGGAAGTGCGCGTAAAGGAAGAAAGCGCTTTTGTAAAGGAGATCTGCAGTCTGGACACGGTACAGTCCGCGTCTCTCATCGCCCATGACGGCGAAGTGACCTTTTAGGAGCGTCCCATGGGGAAACTGACAGGATTATGCGGACGGGGCTGGCGCTTTATGCGGCAGTACGGAGCGGTCCGTTTATGGCGCAAGGTGAAAGAGCGGAGGGACAGAAACCGGGCAGAACAGAATTACGAAAGCTGGCTTCAGGACTGCCTTCCGGATGAGGCGGAGACCCGGAGACAGAGGGCGGTGGTGTTCCCCTTCGCCCCTCTTATCAGTATTCTGGTGCCTGCCTATGAGACGCCGGAGCCCTTTCTGCGGCAGATGATGGATTCGGTGCTGGCCCAGAGCTATGGAAAGCTTGAACTGTGTATCGCCGACGGGAGCTCCTCGGAAAAGGTCCGGCGCGTGGCAGAGGAGTATGCCTGCCGGGATTCCCGGGTGCGTTATCAGAAGCTGGAGCAGAATCTGGGCATTTCAGGAAACACGAATGCGGCCCTTGCCATGGCCCGGGGAGAATACACAGGGCTTCTGGATCACGATGATCTGCTGCTTCCCGGGGCTTTGTATGAGATTGTACGGGCCCTGAATGACGGGGAACCGGCGGACGCGGTCTATACGGATGAGGATAAGCTGGATTCAGAGCGGAATGTCCACTTTCAGCCGCATTTCAAGCCGGATTTTAATCCGGAATATTTGAGAAGCAATAATTATATCTGCCATTTCTTTTTGGTAAAACGGGAGACTGCCCTGGAGACAGGAGGCTTCCGGCAGGAATTTGACGGAGCCCAGGATCACGATTTCATTTTACGGTGCACGGAAAAGGCCCGGAAGGTGGTCCATGTTCCCAGGGTTCTGTACTCCTGGCGCTGCCATGCGGCCTCTACGGCAGACAATCCTGAAAGCAAGCTTTATGCCTACGAGGCAGGAAAGAGGGCTGTCGCGGCTCATCTGGAGCGCTGCGGAACCCCAGGGAACGTCCGGAATACGGAAAATTATGGGTTTTTCAGGGTGCAGTATCCGGGATCTTCAGAATTCTTCATAAAATCTTTTGAAAAATTTGATGGACAAACGGGTATAAACGTTGTATATTATGATAAGGCATGTAATAATTCTGTAACAATTTTTGGGAAGGAAGATTATGTGCTTTTTACCTGTGTCCGCAGAGGGAAAATCAATCAGGGCTTCTACCGGGAGCTCCTTTCCTGCTGTCAGAGAAGGGACGCGGGCATGGCCTGTGCCAGAGTCTACGGAAAGGACAGAAGGCTGCGCTGTGATGTCTCCATGGAAGGGGTGCGAGATCCCTTTTCTCATGGAATGAAAGGATTGAAGGCCGGATACACCGGTTACTTCCACAGAGCGCTTCTGCAGCAGGAGCTTGCAGCCCCCACAGACTGTTTCCTGATTCGAAGGGAGCTGCTGGGGGACAGCCGGACGGTGTCTGTCCCGGAGCTGTGCGCACAGCTGAAAGAAAAAGGGTATCATATCTACTATGAGCCGTGGGCGGTGATGTATGAAAGCAGGTGAACAGGTATCCGTTGTGATACCGAACTACAATGGAATGGCTTTTATCGAGGACTGCCTGAGGGCTCTTGCCGCGGACGCTCCCGAAGCAGAGATTCTGGTGGTGGACAATGGGTCCTCTGACGGAAGCAGAGAGCTGGTGGAGAAGCAGTTTCCGGAGGTCCGGCTGATCGCGCTGGACCAGAATTACGGCTTTCCCAGAGCAGTCAATGAAGGAATCCGGGCGTCCTCGCGTCCGTATGTAATTCTGCTGAATAATGATACAGAGGTGCTTCCGGGATTTACGGAAGCGCTGGAAAAGGCGCTTGCGGCAGACAGCCGCGCGTTTTCCGCTCAGGCGAAGCTGATTTCCCAGCGTGATCCGGGAAAAATTGACGACGCAGGCAATTTTTACTGCGCCCTCGGCTGGGCATTCGCGAGAGGAAAGGACCGGCCGGTGGAATACTATGAAAAGCCGGGGAAAATTTTCGCGGCCTGCGCGGGAGCGGCCATTTACCGGAAATCCGTGTTTGAACAGATTGGATATTTCGATGAAGCGCATTTCGCCTATCTGGAGGATATTGACGTGGGCTTCCGCGCCCGGATTGCCGGTTTTCGGAATCTGTATGTGCCGTCGGCGAAGGTCCTTCATGCGGGGAGCGGTACCAGCGGTTCCCGGTACAATGAATTCAAGGTGACCTTAAGCTCCCGGAACAGCGTATGGCTGATTCGGAAGAATCTTCCTCTTCTTCAGATAGTTTTGAATCTGCCTTTTCTTCTGGCGGGCTTCGGGGTAAAATACCTGTTTTTCCTGAAGAAAGGGTTCGGAAGAACCTATGCGGAGGGACTGCTTGAGGGGCTCCGGACACAGGGAGAAAGCGGCAGGGTAAAGTTTTATTGGAAAAACCTTCCCTCCTATGTTAAAATTCAGATAGAATTGTGGATAAATATCGCAAGAAGATTTGGGTGAGAGAGATTGATTAAGGACAACCAGCGCTATTTTAACCGGCTGCATGTGCTGATAGACGCCTGCATTATCGCGGTGTCCTATATGCTGGCCTGGGCAGTGCAGTTCCAGCTGCTGAACAATATATCAGGTTATGTATTCCGGCATTACATGAGCGTGCTCATTTACCTGGTGCCTGGTTATCTGATCCTGTATGCCGCCTTTGGACTGTATACGACCAGAAGCGTGCGCAGAAAGCGGGTAGAAGCCGAAAAAGTCATTCAGGCCAATGTGGTGGGCATTGTGCTGTTTATGACAGCCATGTTCTTCTTCCGGCAGGACGTGAACTTTACGAACAACTTCTCACGTCTGATGCTGGCCTGGTTTTTCCTGATTAATGTTACACTGGAATGCCTGTTCCGCTTTTTTATCCGTGTCGCTCTTCAGCATATCCGCCAGAAGGGCTTCAACCAGAAACATATGATACTCGTGGGCTACAGCCGCGCGGCAGAAGAGTATATTGACCGTATCAAGGCAAACCCCGAATGGGGCTATGACATCATGGGCATTCTGGACGATAATGTCCAGTGCGGCATGAAATACAGAGGTGTGGAGGTTTTCGGCCGCACCGAAGAGATTGCTGAGGTGCTGGAGCGCGCGAAGCCGGACGAGATAGCCATTACGCTGGGCTTAAGTGAGTATTCGAAGCTGGAGCATATCGTGGCGGTCTGCGAAAAGTCCGGTGTGCATACGAAGTTTATTCCGGATTACAATAACATTATTCCCACGCGGCCCTATACGGAGGATTTGATGGGTCTTCCGGTCATCAATATCCGTCATGTGCCTCTGACAAATACCTTCAACGCGTTTGTCAAGAGAACCATGGATCTGGTGGGAGCGGTCTGCGCGATTATCATTTTTTCCCCGGTGATGCTGGTGACAGCCATTGCCATCAAGCTGACTTCCCCGGGTCCGCTCATTTACACCCAGGAAAGGGTCGGGCTTCACAATAAGACCTTCAGGATGTACAAGTTCCGCTCCATGGACGTGCAGTCGCCCAAAAAAGAACGGGGCGCCTGGACAGTGCCGGATGACCCGAGAGTTACAAAGGTGGGGAAAATTATCCGGAAGACCAGCATTGATGAGCTTCCGCAGCTTTTTAATATCTTAAAAGGGGATATGAGTCTGGTAGGACCGCGTCCGGAGCGTCCGTTTTTTGTGGAAAAGTTCCGGGAAGAAATCCCGCGCTATATGATTAAACACCAGGTGCGTCCGGGTATGACCGGCTGGGCACAGATCAACGGCTACAGAGGAAATACTTCCATCCGCAAGAGGATAGAATACGATCTTTATTACATCGAGAACTGGACGCTGGGGTTTGATATAAAAATCTTATTTCTGACAATTTTCAAAGGCTTTATCAACAAGAATGCCTATTAAATGTTGGGAAACAGAAAGGGTTATGTTATGGCAACCAATACGAAAGGCAGAAATGCGAAAAAGAGAAAAGAAAGCTATCAGGAACACGGATCACGCAGGGAGCGGGATGAATACGGCGAGTATAAACTAAGCCGCAAAGACCGGAAAAGGCTGAAAAAGGCAAAGCGCAGGAAAAAGCTGATTGCTGTTTTGGCCGTGGAGTTTGTTCTGCTGCTGGTTTTAGTCGGCTGCATGTTTGTAGTGGGCAAGCTGGGAAAACTGCAGAATCTGGGAGTAGATCCGGATGATGTAGGCGTGAATGAGGATATTGACGCGAATACGGCAGAGCTGCTGAAGGGTTATACAAACATTGCGCTTTTTGGCCTGGGCTCCAGAACTCCGGGAAGCCTCGGAGCAGGAGAACTGAGCGATACCATTATCATCGCAAGTATCAACAATGAGACCAAAGAAGTGCGGCTGATGTCCATTTACAGAGATACTTATCTGAACCGGGCGGATGACACATACGGAAAATGCAATGCGGCATACTCCAAGGGAGGCCCCAAGCAGGCCATGGAGATGCTGAATACAAATCTGGATTTGAATATTAAATATTATGTAAGTATTGATTTTACCGCGCTGATTAAGACGGTAGACCTGCTTGGCGGCGTGGAGATTGATGTGAAGCCGGAAGAGGTAGACGCAATCAACGGCTATATGTACGAGACCACAGAGATTGCGGAAAAGGCCGAGGATGATTCCATCAATCCATATAACAGTCTGATTGAGGAACCGGGACTTCAGACACTGCACGGCGTGCAGGCCACCGCTTACTGCCGTATCCGTAAGGTCGGAAACAATGACTTTGAGAGAACAGAGCGGCAGCGCCGGGTGATTGAGCAGATTGTAGATAAGGCAAAGACGGCCGGGCTGGGAACCATTAATTCCATGATTGATGAGGTATTCCCCCTGATCGCCACCAATATCCCGAAGACGACACTGATCGGCATGGCAGCCAGCATGATGTCCTATGAGCTGGGCGAAAGCAGCGGCTTCCCAAGTGTCCGGGCAGACGCGAGAATGGATGGACAGCAGGTGGTAGTTCCGGCTGATCTGGTGACAAATGTGTCAGAGCTGCATCAGTTCCTGTTTGATGAGGATGATTACTATCCGTCACCGACTGTACTGAGCATCAATGAGAAAATTATATCTGATACAGGAATTACAGCGAAGGAGACCGGCAGCGCCAGTGAATAGAGCCGGACAGGGGCCCAGTGGGGGCCGGCCGGCAGCAGAAACGTAAGACGAAGAAATGGACGGGGAATATGTATGCCTCGTCCATTTTTCAGGATTGGAGAAGAAAGATGAAAATCGATGTGATTATCCCTGTACACAGGCCAGGCCCGGAATTTGCAGAGCTTTTGAGACGGCTT
>CALWAZ010000022.1 GCA_944375725.1 uncultured Merdimonas sp.
CAGAGAATACTCAATTCCAACCAGAGCGTAAACAAAGCCAAGAGCCGCGCCGCTTACTGCCAGCTGAAGTATTGTATTTAACATAGTGTCATCCTTTCCGAAAAGACAAAGAGGGAGTCTCTGCCATAATCCGCAAGAGAACTCCCCCTCGTTCTCTGATTTTTAATAATCTACGCTCAGCTGCTCCAGCACAACAGGTGCCACAACGGAGGAGCCGTCATCTGCAGTCGTAAGCTCCATCTGAATCAGTGAGCACTCATGCATCAGGTTATTCTGGTCATCACAGTTATAGGTTCCAAGTACAACCTCAAGTCCCTCAATCTGAGACAGGCCGCTCTTAATGGATTCAGAGTCAATGCCGCCGCCCAGCTCTACAGCCTTGACAACAGCCTGGAACGCTCCGTAATAGGTAGCTCCAAACAGCTCGCCGGTCTCTCCTGTATACTCCTTAAAGTCTGCCGCGTACTGCTGTACAACCGCTCTGTCGCTGCTTTCTACGTACTCACCTACGCCATACCAGCCTTCCAGCCATTCCGGCTCGCACAGGTCGATGTACTGCTGTACGGCTACGCTGGAGGAGGATACGATAGGAAGCTCGCAGCCCAGCTGATACATGGTTCTGGAAATCATCGCAAGGTCTACGCCGTTCGCCCATACAAACAGGCAGTCAGCGCCGGAATTCATCAGGCTTAAGATCTGTCCGGATACATCCGTATCACCGGTGTTGTACGCTTCTGAGCTGTAGGGGATTCCCTTCTCTTCAAAATACTGAGATGCTACTGTCATTCCGCCGCTGCCGTAGTCATCGCTGCAGTAGAAAATACCCACATTGGTCGCGTTCAGAGAGTCCACGCAGGCCTGTGCGCCGATTGCGGCCGCATAGGTATCGTTGGTACGGCAGGTGTACAGATACTCAAACTGATCCAGCAGATTCGGGCTGGTTCCGCCTGAGATAAAGGGAACCTTGGCCGCGTCTACTGTCTCGCCTACAGCCAGAACCAGAGTAGAGCCATGGGGTCCAAGGATTACCTGGCAGCCATCACTGATACATCTCTGCACCGCGTTCAGCGCTCCTGCGGTTGTTCCCTGTGTATCCTGCACATCAAGCTCAATCTTAATGCTTCCGTCAGACTCATTATACTGTTCCAGAGCCATCTCCAGAGCCTGCTGCATTCTCTCTCCTTCCAGAGGAGCATTGCCGGTGATTCCGGCCGCCACGCCGATTCTCAATACATCGTCCGCGGGAGCGCTCGTCTGAGCGGAATCCGTGCCAGTGTCTGTAGAGCTTGTGTCCGTCGTGCCTGTTCCGCCGCACGCGGCCAGCGATACTGTCATTGATACAGCCAGTAACAATCCCAATACTTTCTTTTTCATACCTCTTCTCCTTTTCCTGTAATTTAAAATCTTTTTATTGTGAATTTTCACACATCTTTCTCAAGGGGCGCCTTCTGCTGTCAGAAACAGCTTCAGGCCCTTTTTCTCCCGGAACATCCGGAAGGCTTCCTCCCATTCCTCCAGCCGCAGGTGATAGGAAGCCAGCGGCGCCAGTTTTACCAGCCCCTGCTGAATCAGCCGGATTCCTTTTTCCCAGTTCAGATACCGGGAAGCCATGGAACCGCTGAAATGAATCTCTCTGTAGCAGATAGTCTCAATATCAAACGTTACCGGCTTACCCGTCAGGCCTATCTGGCAGTACCAGCCCCGCTTCTTTACAAGCTCCATACCGGTCCGTACCGCGGCTTCGCTGCCGGAGCATTCCAGCACCACGTCGACGCCATAGCCCTCTGTGAGCTGTTCTGCCAGTGTCTTAAGATCCTCCCGCTGGACATTTACGGTATAATCACAGCCAAGCTCTTCTGCCAGCCGGAGCCGTTCCGTGTCGGCATCTGTTCCGCTTACGATTACCCGGGCCCCTTCCGCCTTTGCCAGCTGCGCCGCCATCAGGCCAATGGCCCCCGGCCCTGATACCAGGACCAGATCCCCTGCCTCGATATGGCAGCAGTCGTACACTGCGTGTGTGCAGCAGGCCAGAGGCTCCAGCATGGCTCCGGTGAGAAAATCGATATCATCCGGAAGATGATGCAGATTTTCTTCCTTTATCAGCGTGTATTCTGCAAAGGCTCCGTTGTACCAGTAACCCAGGCTCTTCTTGCTGATACAGAGATTATAGAATCCCTCCCTGCAGTACCGGCATTTTCCGCAGTAATCATAGACCGCTTCCGATACCACTCTGTCGCCCGGCTTAAATTCTGTAACTCCTTCTCCTGTCTCTGTGACAATTCCGGAAAACTCGTGTCCCGGTACCACCGGCGGACGAACCGCAATCGCGATATCGTCATCATAAATATGTAAGTCCGATCCGCAGATACCCGCCTCCGCCACCCTGACCTTTACCTGGCCAGGACCCGGCACAGGCTCCGGAATATCACGGATTTCCATATTTCCGGGACCCTTCCTGTATTTTACAAGTGCTTTCATAGATTCTGTCTTCCGTTTTAGGATCTCATAAATTCTCCGCCGTTGACATCTATGGTCATGCCGGTGCAGAACGAGGAAAGATCACTGGCCAGAAAGTACACGGCGTTGGCCACATCCACAGCTGTTCCCAGCCTGCCCAGCGCGATGCCTTCCGGCGTGTCTCCTCTTCCGGCCGTCATAGCCGTAGCAATCTGGCCCGGCGCCACATCATTGACGCGGATTCCAAGAGGACCGCAGTACCGTGCCAGAGCCTTTGTCACCGCCAGGATTCCGCCTTTGGACGCCGAATAATTGATGCCGGCTTTCCAGCCGCCTACCTGTCCGGCCTGGGATGTGATGTTGACGATTGCTCCCTTCTTTTCCTTTTCCATATAAGGAAGCACTTTCTGGCTGCACAGAAATGTTCCTCTCAGGTTGATGGCCATCATTCGGTCCCACCGCTCTACCGTCATATCCGGTATCCTTGTGGGATCCAGAATACCGGCGCAGTTTACAAGGATATCAATGTGGCCGCTTTTTTCATGGACCTGTTTCATGAGATTCTCGATAGACGCTTCTTCCGCGATGTTTACCTCTGCCGCCCAGGCCTTGCCTCCGGAAGCCTGAATCTTTTCCGCCGTTTCGGCGGCGCCTTTCAGATTGATATCAGCTGCCACCACCTCTGCGCCATGCTCTGCAAGCACTTCGCAGCAGGCCCGGCCGATTCCGCTTCCACCGCCTGTAACGATGGCAGTCCGGCCATCAAGATTTCCCATGTCCATACTCCTCACCTCCGTTGTCTTTCCGTAATTTGGTTCTCATTATTGTATTTTTTGTTAGATCCCAAATTCATTATGTGGTTTTTGATTATATTTATTTGGTCTTTTCAGAACCATTTACAGTTTTTTTCTGATTTTGGTTTTTCCAGATTTTTTTGATGATTTCCACAAATATAACCTCGTTTTCATTAGTCTATCAGGTAATTTTTATATTTGCAACTGGTTTTTTTTAAACCAACTTGGTATATTTTTCACAATCTCTTGGTTTCTATTTTATTTATTCAAAAATTTGAATTTGGTTTTTTATTTTTCCCGTCCTGTGGATCTCACACTTTACTCTGTCTGCTTTGAAAACTTTCCCCGATTTCCGCGCCTTTTACGGACTTTGGTTCTAAAAAAACCAAAATATCATGGTTTTTATGTCCGCTTCCTGTATTTATTTTTATTCATTATAAATTTATATTTATTCATATTGATTTCCAGAAAATCCTGTTTTTACTTTATTTCAGCGGTTTTTGGCTTTTAAAAAACCTTTTATTTTTGCATATTTTCTATTGACATCCTGGTTTTTCGATCATAAAATCCAAATTATCAAAGGTATTAAAAAACCAAAATTGTACGAGCAGCTACATATGCACAAAAATATGAATGTGAGGAGGATTTTTTATGGATCAGTTTCTCGTCAGAAAACGCAACCCTATCTTATTTCCCAAATCTGCCGAAGATTTTTATCAGCAGCTGGACGCGCTGAAAAGCGAATTGAAAACCCTGATTGCAGATCATCCGGCGGGAAAAGACTTTTATCTGGATGCCGCCGCAGGCATCGCCGTAGATCTGCGTTCCTGGCTGGCCCAGTGGGTTCTGACCGATATGGTACCGCAGGAAGAGATCGGAAAAGCTTCCGATGATCTTCTTTCCTTTACCGAAAATATGGGCGGACAGACTGCTGCCGGCAAGGCCCGTGCCGAAATCGAAGCAATCGCTTCCAGTTCTATTCGGAAAATGTGCGACATGACAAAGGCCGGAGAAGCCAATACCGTATGGGGACATGATTACGCTTCCGGACTTACCTATTCTTTAAGAAGAGGAGCCCGGTGGGTGACAAGCAATCCCTGCAAAATTCAGGCCTTTAAAAAGGATTTCCCGGAGCACTATCAGGATCTGGTGGCAGAAATCAAACGGGAAAATGCCGGCGCGGATGCTTCCGTGATGGCAGCCCAGATGTTTACCAAGGTCTGCGCCATCAGCGCCAGAGCCCTCTACCCAATCTTTGAGGCTACCAATAAAGAATACGGCTTCGTCTGCATGCAGGTAGACCCCAGAGATGTGAAAAATACAGACGCCATGATTCGTCAGGTGGACTTCTGGTATGAAGCCATGAAAAAAGAGCTGGGTGTGGAAGAGCCCAACGTAGTCTTCAAGCTTCCTGCAGTGGAACCGGCTTTCAAAGCAGCTGAGGAGCTTCTGAAGAAGAACTATAAACTCTGCATGACCCTGAACTTTACTCTGACCCAGCACGAGGCCTTCGCGGAGATCCTGAGCAAGGGAAGCAAGCCCGGATATCTGGTTCTGATGGCAGGACAGCTGGACGACCAGATCGCGAAAGAGCTGGAAGCAAAGGGTGTGGCTGACGCGAAGATCATTGCCCGCCACGGCTCTGAGGCTGTAATCCGCAAATCCTATAAAATGCTGGCTGATAAGGGATACAAAAATCTTTCCATTATGACCGCGGCTGTACGCGGACCCTGGCATATCCAGAATTCCTTCGCTCCGGTGGACGGCGCCACAGGAATGATTACCACCGTTCCCGGAAAGATCAAAGAATTTGACGAAAATCCGGCTCCCATCGCTTCTGTAATGAACCAGCCCGTAGAGGAAAAATATCTGGAAATCCTGAAGACCAGCGATGTATTTAACAAGGCTGTCTGCACTCCGGAAGAAGGACTGCTGACCTGGGAGAACATTTACGATTATCCGCCCTTCGTGGCATTCTTCAACCAGTTCACCGCAGCCTACCAGGAAATTGAGGACGATTTCAAATGAAAATAGAACTCCCTTTTGGA
>CALWAZ010000023.1 GCA_944375725.1 uncultured Merdimonas sp.
TTTGCATGCAAACGACACAACAAACACAATCACATGGAGGAGTATCAAATGAAAAAGCTTGCAACTATGCTGCTTGCGGGACTTATGTGTGTAGGTCTGCTTGCCGGCTGCGGACAAGGTTCTGAGACGCAGGAAAATACACAGACAGAGAGTACAGAAAGCGCAGGAACAGATGCTGCGGAGGACGCGGCAGGGGATACGGCAGCCGCTGAAGAGACAGGAACAGAGAACAAGACCATCGAGACGCTTCGCATTGCGTTCGTGCCGTCCAGAGAGCCGGAGGAAATCATCACTGCCACCGAGCCTCTGAAGCAGCTTCTGACAGACGAACTGGCAAAGCTTGGCTATGATGTAAATGAAGTGGATATTACAGTGGGAACCAGCTATGAGGCAGTAGGCGAAGCCCTGTCCGCCGGAACGGCTGACGTGGGCCTGATTCCGGGAGGAACCTATGTGCTCTATGATGACGGCTGCGACGTGCTTCTGACAGCTACCCGTGACGGACTGTCCATCGATTCTGACAATCCGAAGGACTGGAACGACAATGCCCCCACAGAGCCCACTACCGAGCAGGTTACCAGCTACCGCGCTCTGATTATCGCAGGTCCCTCTGAGAAGGGCCAGGAGCTGGCCGCAAAGGTCAATGCAGGCGAGGAGCTCACCTGGGAGGACGTAAGCAGCGCCAACTGGAGCGTGGCCAACTCTTCTTCTCCGGCAGGCTACATCTATCCGTCCCTGTGGCTGCAGGAGAACTATGAGAAGAACATCACGGATCTGCCCCATGCAGTGCAGTCTGACTCCTACGGCAGCGCATTTGCGAGACTTGCCTCCGGACAGGTAGACGTACTGTGCACCTATGCGGACGCCCGCAGAGACTATGAGGACGAGTGGACCGGCGAATATGCCATGACAAACAGCATCTGGGATGACACGGCTGTCATCGGCGTGACTCCGGCTATCTACAACGACACCATCAGTGTAAGCAAGACCTCTCCGATTATGGACGACGCTTTCAAGGCGGCCCTGTCTGAGGCATTTATCAACATCGGAAATACCGAGGCGGGCAAAGAGGTTATCTCCATCTACAGCCACAACGGTTATCTGCCCGCGCAGTCCTCAGATTATGATTCCGAGCGTGCGGCTCAGGAGATGATTCAGTCCCTGAACACAGCGCAGTAAATCCGTAAATTCTGCAGGAAAATAAAAGAGGAAGAGGGGGAGGCCAAAAGCTTCCTCCTCTTTTCAGGTAAGAGGTAAGCTATGATAGAATTTCAAAATGTAAGCAAACGGTATCCCAACGGCTTTGAGGCCCTGAAGGATATCAATCTGAAAATAGAGCAGGGAGAATTCGTGGCGGTCATCGGACTCTCCGGAGCCGGAAAGTCCACGTTGATCCGCACAATCAACCGCATGCACGACATTACAGAGGGGACGTTGACGGTGGACGGCACCAATGTGATGGAGCTGCAGGGAAAGAGCCTCCGCATCTTCCGCCGGAAAATCGGAATGATCTTCCAGTCCTTCAATCTGATTACAAGGACCACTGTGATCAAAAATGTGCTGACGGCATTTGTGCCCGAGCTTCCCTGGTGGCGGGCGTTCCTGGGCGTTTTCAAAAAAGAGGAAAAGATCGCGGCGCTGGAGGCTCTGGACAAAATGGGCATCCTGGACAAGGCTTTTGTCCGCGCGGATCAGCTCTCCGGCGGACAGCAGCAGAGAGTGGCCCTGGCCCGGACTCTTGCGCAGAACCCCCAGATCATTCTGGCCGATGAGCCGGTGGCTTCTCTGGACCCGGTGACGGCCCGCCAGGTCATGGATGATTTTAAGCGCATCAACCAGGACATGAATATTACGGTCATCATCAATATCCACCATGTGGAGCTGGCCCTGCAGTATGCGTCCCGGGTCATTGGCATCCGGGAAGGAACGATCGTGTACGACGGTCCGTCCGCCCAGGTGACCCAGCAGGTCCTGGACAGCATTTACCAGGGAAAGAGGGAGGAGGCTGCTGTATGAAGCTGTATGACAGAATCTTTCCGCCCAGAGTGCTGGAGCTTCCAAACGGGAAACAGATATTGAAATACCGGTCCAGGGCGCCGGTTGCGGTGCTGGCAGTGCTGTTTCTGACCGCCCTTTCTGTGAAGGTCACAGGCTTTGACATGGGAATCCTGGCCGCCAGAATCCGGGAGTTCTTCGTGATCTTGGGAGAAATGTTTCCGCCGGACTGGGGATATCTGTCCCAGGTCTGGCAGCCGCTTTTTGATACCATAAAAATGTCTCTGCTCGGCTCGGTGATCGGTTCCCTTCTGGTGGTTCCCTTTGCCATGCTGGCATCCACCAATATCATCCGCAGCCGCCTGGTGGTGAGCGCCATGCGTCTGCTGCTCAGCATTATCCGGACCCTGCCCACACTGGTGACGGCCCTGATTGCCACATACATTTTTGGTCTGGGAACCCTGGCCGGTACGACAGCCATCGCCATTTTCACCTTTGCCTATATCGGAAAGATTCTCTATGAAGAAATAGAGACAGTGGATATGGGCGCTTTTGAGGCCATGGAAGCCATGGGAGCCACGAAGGCCCGGGCCTTTGTCAGCTCCATCGTGCCCCAGGTGCTTCCCTCCTATCTGTCCAACTGCCTGTTCTGCTTTGAGGGAAACGTCCGCTACGCTTCCATCCTGGGCTATGTGGGAGCCGGAGGACTGGGCCTGATTCTGAACGAAAAGATAGGCTGGCGGGAGTATTCCAGCGTGGGAATGATTCTGGTGGTTCTGTTCGTGACTGTATTTATCATTGAGACTATCAGCAGAGCGGCGCGCAGACGTCTGGTATAGGGAGGAAGAGAGCATGAATAAACGAATTGAAGAAGCTTATGCCAAAAGACCGAGACGCTGGGTCTTTGAGCTGATCATTGGGCTGATTACCGTGGCTCTTCTGATCTGGAGCGGTACGGCCGTGGAGACCAGCGGCACCACCCAGAACGGCGCAAAGATCGCCTGGAACATCCTGGCCGGAATCTTTCACCCGGATACGTCGCTGCTGTTCAATCTGACCACCCAGGGCGTGCCCTATCTGCTTCTGGAGACCATCTGCATCGCCTTTCTGGGCACTGTGGTGGGAGCGGTGATTTCCATTCCGCTGGCCTTCCTGTCCGCTTCCAATCTGACGCCGGCGCCGGTGGCTTTTATCGGCCGGCTTGCGATCATGGCGATCCGGACGGTTCCGGCCTTTGTCTACGGACTGATGTTCATCCGCGTGACGGGTCCTGGGGCCTTCGCCGGGCTCCTGACCATGTCCCTCTGTTCCGTGGGAATGGTAAGCAAGATGTATATAGAGGCCATCGAGGATCTGGATACAAAGGTGCTGGAATCTCTGGACGCGGCCGGCTGCACCTCCTGGCAGAAAATCCGCTATGGAATCCTGCCCCAGCTCATGCCCAATTTCGCGTCCACTGCCATCTACCGCTTTGACATCAATCTGCGGGACGCCACCGTGCTGGGCCTGGTGGGAGCGGGAGGCATCGGAGCGCCCTTGATCTTTGCCATGAACAGCTACCGCTGGAATGAGGCCGGAGCGATTCTGGCAGGCCTTATCGTCCTGGTTCTGATTGTGGAATGGCTCTCTACCAAAATCCGCGTAAAGCTGGCGAGAGGCTGACTATGGGAAAAGAACTTACTATCTATTATACTTCAGACACCCACGGGCACATGTTCCCGGTCAATTATGCGTCCGGACAGCCGGAGGCCTCCGGCCTGCTGAATATGGCTTCCGTAATCCGAAAAGACGGAAACACTCTGGTTCTGGACGGAGGGGACTCCCTGCAGGGAACGCCGCTTACCGCATACTATCTGGAGCATCGGCAGGACTGGCCCTTCCATCCTGTGGCGGAGGCCTTCCGGGCTATGGGCCTTGATTATTTTACGCTGGGAAACCACGATTTTAATTATGGGTATCAGGCGCTGAAGGAATATCTGGAAGCGTCAGACGCTGTCTGCCTCTGCGCCAACGTGGAGGACGTAAGGGGAGAGCTGGGGATTCAGAAGGAAACCGTGCATGTTCTGGAAAACGGCCTTCGGATAGGCCTGACAGGCGTAGTCACAGACTTCGTGAATGTCTGGGAAGCGCCCTGCAATCTGGAGGGACTTCGAGTCACAGATCCCTTCGAGGCCGCAAAGGCAGCCTGGGCGCGGCTGAAAGACCGGTGCGATGTGAGCGTGTGCATGTACCACGGCGGCTTTGAAAAGGATCTGGAGACGGGTCTTTGCCTTTCTGACAGCAGGGAAAACATCGCCTGCCGCCTTGGAGAAGAGCTGGGTTTTGATCTGCTTCTGACAGGACACCAGCATATGGCGGTGGAGGGCGTGGAGCTTGCAGGGACCTGGGCGGTCCAGCCGCCTGCGAACGCGGGAAAATTTCTTATGATTCAGGGGGAGATTCAAGAGGATAAGAAAAAAAGTTTTCGTTCCGAATTTCTCGACGCTGGCGGAAGGACCCTGGAAGAACCATATACCCGGCTTCTGCCGCTGGAAAAACAGGTACAGGCCTGGCTGGACCTGCCGGTGGGCAGCCTGAGGGAAGCGATTGCGCCGGAAGGGAAGCTGGAGGCGGCGCTCCGGGGCAGCCGGCTGGCGGATTTGTTCAACCAGGTACAGCTGGAAGCCACAGGCGCAGACTTCTCCTGCACCAGCCTTGGCAACGAGCCTGTGGGCCTGGATGCTTCCGTAACCATGCGGGGCGTGATGGCTGCCTATCTCTTTTCCAATACCCTGACGGTTCTGGAGGTCACGGAAGAAGTGCTGCGCAGCTGCCTGGAGCGCTGCGCCTCCTATCTGGAGCTCCGGGAGGGACAGCCCTGTATCTCCGAGACGTTTTTAAAGCCTAAGATAGAGCATTATAATTATGACTTCTATGCAGGGCTTTCCTATACCTTCGACCTGCGCCGTCCGGTGGGAAGCCGGCTGGTCCGGCTTACGCTGCCGGACGGCGCGCCCCTTGGAGGGAGGACCTACCGGCTCTGCGTCAGCAATTACCGGGCCACCGGCACCGGCGGCTATCCGGCGCTGCGGGACTGCCCGGTGCTCCGGCAGGGAAACGAAGAGGTGCCGGAGCTGATAAAAAAATATATTCAGAAATACAGCCCTGTTCCGGTGGCCCGGAACGGGGAGATGAAAGTGATGTGGAAATAGCTGCGCCTCACAGCTCCATCAAATACACATCATCCGGTGAAATCCGCCGCTCCGGCGTGAAGATCAGCCAGTCAGTCAAATCCTCCGGGCCGAACTCGCACTCATATCCTTCGTGGACGCCGCTTACATAATAGGGCTCCTGGGTAAGACGGGCCTTGAAACGGTCTCCCTGGATATCCAGAATTTCAAACCAGATATGTTCCCGGCAGTTGTCTTCCGTGCGGTATTCCTCGTCGATGAGCAGGCCAAACTTGCCGAGCAGCTTATTCTGGCTGTCCTGGAAGGCAGCCTTGAAATAAGGCAGGCGCTCCGCGGCCAGGTCGTGCATACGGTTCGTCTCATCGGTGGTAATCATATAGATGGGATTATCCTGCAGGAGCCGGTCATAGATAGCGAGAGAAGAATACTGGCCTTTGTCAATGCTTTCCTCGGAAGGATAGACAAAGATGGCGCAGGTGTCTTCGTTGTGGCCTTCCTGGCGGTCGGCTTTTCCGCCGGTCATATCCTCAGGATAGTGCTCTACAGCATCGGCCCAGGGAATCAGAGTGACAATCAGGGGTACATCCTGATCCACATAGGCCAGGAAGTAGGGTTCGCCGTAATCGGGAAGTTTCTCTTCGTCCAGCAGCCGGTTTGCCAGAGTCTCCAGCACATTGTAATGGGACTGGTATGTTTCCTTTGTGGAATTTAAGACCTCCAGCTCCGGACAGCCGCAGCGGTTTAGTCCGTGAGTGTGGAGCCAGACGCAGTCATCTCCGCCGGACACTGCCTGGGCAGTGTAGAGATACCGGGGCGCGGGAGCGACCCGGGACTGGGATGCCAGCGTGACCCAGCGGCCAGAGAGAATCTTTTCCGAGCTGTCATCCAGCACGGCGAGCAGATCCGGTACAAGAGCGCAGATGAGCTTCAGCTGCAGATGATAGGAGGCAAGAGCGTCCGGGCCGAATTCCATTTCCACGGCCAGACCAATCTGGGCCCGCTCGATGGCTTCCACATCCACGTCGGGAAACAGATGCTGGCAGCGGTAAAGCTCCGGAATCTGAAATTCTGTGGGAAAGATTTCTGCGTGGTAAAGCTCGCCGTTCGAGGAGATTTCCAGATGAAGAACTTCCTCCTCCAGGCGGCCGGACTGAAGCTGGAAGGCGCCTGTATTCCGGACACGGCGGAGCAGTTCTTCCGGGTCATGCAGGGAGTCGGGACTGGCCGGAATAGCCAGCATTTGTGACAGAGATCGGTTCATGAAAGAGTCCTCCTGTAGCCTGATAAATAATTTGTGAAAATATGAGTTTTATATTGCATCCGTTATGGGGTGTGATATAATTTTGATTATACCAGACAAGAGAATAATATGCAAAATAGGTTTTCATGCGTCAAGTGTTCGGCGGATGGGGAGTTGCCGCCGAAACGAAAAGCTAAGTCTTACGATATGGAGACCGCACCCGTTGCAGCAATATAAGATAAGAACGCATCTCATATTGTGAAGGGATATTTCGTCATATGTTCTGCCGCACAATCAAGGAGGTGTGTTTTTTATGATGGATTACGAAAAGATCAAAGCCGGCGTCCAGCTTCTTCTGGAGGGAATCGGCGAGGATACGGGCAGGGAAGGACTTCTGGAGACTCCGGACCGGATTGCCCGCATGTGCCAGGAGATTTACGGCGGCCTCTATGAAGACCCTGCCGTGCATCTGAAAAAGCAGTTTTCTGTGGAAAGAAACGATATGGTGATTGAAAAGGACATCACCTTTTATTCCGTCTGTGAACATCATTTACTCCCCTTTTATGGAAAAGCGCATATCGGATACCTGCCCAGTGGAAAGGTAGTGGGCCTAAGCAAGCTTGCCCGGACTGTGGATGTGTTTGCGAGAAGGCCTCAGATTCAGGAAAAGATGACCGCGCAGATTGCCAGGGCTCTGGAGGAAAATCTGAATCCCCAGGGCGTGATTGTCATGCTGGAAGCGGAGCATACCTGTATGACCATGCGGGGCATCAAAAAGCCCGGAAGCAAGACGGTGACCATGGTGACGACGGGAGTGTTTCAGGACAATTATGAGCTTCAGGCTCGTTTCCTGTCCATGGTGAAGCAGGGATGAGGGCCGGACAGACAGCCGGGGCGGGAAGCAATAGAACAGGGATGGAAATGGCAGCCGGGCCGGGAAGGAACGGAATGGGAATGGAGCGTGTGAACCGAATCTGGCGCCACAGGACCTACCAGGAATGTCTGGAAAAAATCCGGGCTCATGAGAAGACGAGAGAATTCTGCCGGCACACGCCGGAGCATTTCCTGGATGTGGCCAGGCTGACTTATATTCTGGCGCTGGAAGAAGGAATCCGGCAGGAAGGAATCACGGGAGGAACCTCTGCAGAGCCGAAAAATCGGATTTTCCCACCTAAGGAACTGATTTACGCGGCGGGCCTGCTCCATGACATCGGGCGCCATCTGCAGTATGAAAAGGGAATCCCCCACCAGACGGCCAGCGCTGAAATTGCGGAAGGAATCCTTTCGGACTGCGGTTTTTCGGAAGGTGAGCGGGAGACGATTCTCCATCTGATACGCAGCCACCGGACATCTCAGGAGGGAACGGACCTGGCAGCCCTGTTTTACCGGGCGGACAAGCTGTCCCGGAACTGTTTTGCCTGTCCGGCTCAGGAAAAATGCGACTGGCCGGAGACAAAAAAGAATCTGGAGATAAAATTATGAAAATAGGAAACAGAGAGTTTGACGTAAAAAATAAAACCTATATCATGGGAATCCTGAATGTGACGCCGGATTCTTTTTCTGATGGCGGAAGATGGAACGAGACTGACGAGGCGCTGTCCCACGCCTGGACTATGGCGGAGGAAGGAGCCGACATGATCGATATCGGGGGAGAGTCTACCCGGCCGGGCCATCAGCAGATTTCCGACGAGGAGGAGATTGCCCGCATTGTGCC
This sequence comes from uncultured Merdimonas sp., assembly GCA_944375725.1. GTDB lineage: Bacteria > Bacillota > Clostridia > Lachnospirales > Lachnospiraceae > Laedolimicola. The sequence continues at coordinate 8,120 of CALWAZ010000023.1, forward strand.
TGTGATCAGGGCGGTAAAACGGGAGCTGGATCTTCCCATATCCGTGGACACTTACAAATCAAAGGTGGCTGCGGCGGCCATTGAGGCGGGAGCGGATCTGGTGAATGACATCTGGGGCCTGAAATACGATCCGGACATGGCAGGACTCATCGCCCGGACCGGGACAGCCTGTTGTCTGATGCATAATAAGGACACCACGGAATATGAAGACTTTTTCCCGGACATGCTGCGGGAGACTGCCCAGTGCGCGGAGCTTGCAAGAGCAGCGGGAATTCCGGATGACAAAATTATTCTGGACCCGGGCATCGGTTTTGGAAAGACACTGGAAATGAATCTGGAGACCCTGCATTACCTGGAACGTTTTCATGAACTGGGATATCCCATGCTGCTGGGAGCTTCCCGGAAATCGGTGATTGGACTGACTCTGGATCTTCCGGCGGACCAGCGCCTGGAAGGGACCCTTGTGACTACGGTTCTGGCGGTGATGAAGGGATATGCCTTTGTACGCGTCCATGATGTAAAGGAAAATCTGCGGGCTGTCCGGATGACGGAGGCCATAATGGCGGCGGGCCGCAGAGCGTCCGGACAGGAGGGACCGGAACATGGATAAGATTCATATTAAAAATCTGGAAGTGTTTGCGAAGCACGGGGTATTTCCCGAAGAAAATGTGCTGGGACAGAAGTTCGTGGTCTCGGCTGTGCTCTATACCTCCACCCGGGAAGCCGGTAAGACAGATGAACTGGCAAAATCCATTCATTACGGGGATGTCAGCCATTTGATCGCGGAATTTATGAAACAGAATACCTTTCAGCTTCTGGAGACCGCGGCGGAACGGCTGGCAGAGGAACTGCTGCTGAAGACAGAGCATCTGGAAAAAATCTGCCTGGAGATCAAAAAGCCCTGGGCTCCCGTGGGACTGCCGCTTGAGACAGTTTCCGTGGAGATTGAACGGGGCTGGCATACCGCATATATCGCGCTTGGTTCCAATCTGGGAGATAAGGAGGCAAATCTGCGCCTTGGCGTGGAAGGTCTGCGGTCTACCCGGGGATGCCGAGTGGAAGCAGTCTCTGATTTTCTTGTGACAGAACCTTATGGCGGCGTGGAACAGGACGATTTTCTGAATGGAGCCATGAAGATTCGAACCCTGCTGACACCGCATGAGCTTCTGGAACGGCTGCATGAGATCGAACAGGGAGCAAAAAGGGAGCGTATTGTCCGCTGGGGGCCCAGAACGCTGGATCTGGACATTCTTTTGTATGATGACCTGATTCTGGATGAAGAGGAGCTTCATATCCCCCATATTGAGATGTATAAGCGGGATTTTGTGCTGAAGCCTCTCTGCCAGATTGCGCCTTATGTGCGCCATCCTGTGTACAACAGGACAGCGGCGGAGCTGCTGGCAGCGCTGGAAACGCAGGAGGCGGGCAGTCCGAATTAGAGACTGCCGTAAATATCCTGAAGCAGCTTCCGGGCCCGGTCAGCATCTTGTTCCGATACGAGAAAGGTGTGGAGCAGTTCAAGGGGCTGCTGCATACTGCCCAGAACAGCCGAATCCATCAGATGAAGAGGGGAACTGTTTTTGGTTTTAAGCTTATATGGAACATTGTTTTGACTTAACAGCGTCTGTATCTGCTCTTTTTGACGGCTGTCTTTTGTAGAATACAGTTTTACCATTCTGCGCGCCCTCCTGATATGACAGGGTTTCCATCTGTACAGTATCATTATAACAAAAAAAGAGGACATCCTTCCATCCCTTCGGGAATGAAATGATGTCCTTTTCTTCAGCGGAGGAGGAGGGATTTGAACCCTCGCGCCGTGTTACCGACCTACTGGTGTTCGAAGCCAGACCCTTCAGCCGCTTGGGTACTCCTCCAGACTGCTTTCTATCATACAATATCCGGGTGAATTTTTCAAGAGATTTTGTATTTTCCACTGCGCTGGCGCTCTTCCAATTAAGAAATTGAGAAACGGGATGCGGGCTTGCCCGCTCCGGTTTTTTATGATAAAATTCTATTATTATCATTCCCGGACGCGCGGAAAGGAGAAGCCGCGCGGCGGGCTGCCATGCAGGCGGGGGAAGAATACGGTGCGTGAAGAGAAACTGCATGGGTAAAATATAAAGAGATGGAGGCATGTTGTATGAAACGAATCGGAATGCTGACCAGCGGCGGAGACTGCCAGGCACTGAACGCGACGATGCGGGGCATCGTAAAAGGAGTGTGCAA
>CALWAZ010000024.1 GCA_944375725.1 uncultured Merdimonas sp.
CAGAATACACGCCAAACTAATCCATCTTTTGATACTATTTCTTCTCATTTTAAACCTCCCTTTACATTATTGATTTCTATTTCATTTATTTTTTAACAACCGTCTTCCTGTTTTCACCCCTTTCCTGCACTTGCAAAAATATCCATTTTATGCATGTAGATTTTTTTCAATTCTTCCCGGATTTCTTTTCTATACAAACGGCTGTCTATCAATTCCGGATGTTCCGCAAGCACCTTTCTTGTAATCGCTGTGGACGGAATCCAGCCATCGGAAGCAATGTTAATTTTGCAGACTGCTGAATCTGCCAGCTTCTCCAGACATTCATCCGGAACCCCTACCATAGATTCTACCTTTCCATAATACTTATTTATCATCTTCACATATTTTTCAGGCAGCGATGAGCAACCGTGCAGAACTAATGGAAATTCTGGTACTCTGCTTTTAATAGTATCAAGAATATCATACCTGAGTCCCTGGAATGTTTTTCCATTATGCTGGGTAGTCTTATTTAACCCATGCATTGTCCCCACCGACACTGCCAGACAATCTACAGAAGTCTCACGAATAAACTTTTCCGCCTCTCCAGGATCCGTATAGAGCAGAGTTTCTTCCTTTGTACCCTCGTCAGAATCTTCGGCACCTGACAAAGCTCCCACTTCACCTTCCACAGCCACGTCAAACTGATGCGCATATTCCACTACTGAACGGGTCAACGCAATATTTTCTTCAAGCGATAAACCGCTTCCGTCTATCATTACGGATGAAAAACCATAGTCAACAGCCTTCCTACACTCTTCAAATGTATTTCCATGATCCAGATGCAAACCTACTGGGCAGCTGCATCCGGCCACTCGGAGTCTTTCTATCATAGCCTGTGCCATTCTGACTATCATTTGTATTTCAAATTGCTCGTAATGTTTAGGCGCCACCATAAGTATTGCCGGAGAACGTTTTTCCATAATAGCATCGCCTATTGCATTCAGTTGTTCCATTGTGATAAAATTGAAAGACGGAACAATATAGTTTTTCGAATAGGCATTATTTAATAATTCTTTCAAGTCGGAAAACCCATAGTTTCTGTAATAATTCACTGTTTTCATTTCCCTTCTGTTTAGTTTTTGGTTTATTTCCATAATTTTTTTAATTTATTTCTCTTTTTCTTGTTAATAGTATATATATTTGAGCGTTTTCAGTCAATCAATGGCGAATATATTGCTTAAACGAAAGGAAATCACTTCATTTCAATCATTTTTTGAATGGTTTCAATCAAAAGTATGGGGGTATACTATGCACAGTGAACGTGAACAGCAAATTCTTGAAAAATTGAAGCAGGAAGGTTTTGTATCAGTCAGCAGCCTATGTAAATTACTTTACAGCAGCGAAGCGACCATACGAAGGGATCTGGCTGCTCTGGAATCCCGGGGTCTTCTCAAGCGTGTCAGGGGAGGTGCTATTGCTTTTAACGGAATGAACAGTGATCTTCCCGTCATGCTGCGCAACAATACAAACATCGAGTCTAAAAAACGCATTGCATGGCTGGCCGCCACCTTTGTTCATGATTCTATGACATTATTTTTGGATTCCAGTTCAACAACAAAATTTTTTGCGCAGGAAATCATCGATAAGCATAACTTAAGCGTCATCACCAACAGCGTCGAAATTTCTTATATCCTTAGCGCTAATTCGCAGGTAAAAGTATATGCCAGCGGAGGACAGGTTCGTAACAACGCGACCATGGTCGGGTCTGTGGCTTTAAAAATGATACAGGATCGTTATGCTGATATTTTCTTCTTTTCCTGTGCAGGCCTTTCCGCAGAACACGGCACCAGCGAAACAAATGAGGACAATGTCGAACTCAAGCGGGCAATGTCCGCCAATTCAGGAAAACGAATTCTTCTTTGTGATCATGGAAAATTTGATATGATTTATTCTTACAAATGTTTCGATTTGGAAGGAATTGATGTATTGATTACAGATCAGAAACCAACGCAGAAATTTATTAAGAAACTGCCGGCGTCTATGAAATTATTATATTAATACTGTTGAAACAAGGCACCCCGCAGCAATAAGTTTTTAAAGCTTATGGCTGCGGGGTATTTACACACTTATATATACTTACTCCATTTTAATATAGATTTTTTATTTCGCCAGAATCTGTCCGGCTTTCACTTCCTGTCCATAGCAGTCCAGCTCAATCTCCTTAACCCGTCCTGAGGTGAAGGTGACGATGGTGGTCAGGTTCTTTTCTTTGCTCTCGATCAGAGCCTTGTCGAAGCGGATCACCGGATCGCCCGGCTTCACCTTATCTCCCTGGCTGGCAAGAGCCGTAAAGCCTTCTCCAAGCATCAGAACCGTATTCAGGCCGATATGTACCAGCACCTCTTCCCCGTTCTTGGTCTGGATTCCGAAAGAATGACGTGTCTCGGGAATCATGACGATCTCGCCCTCTACCGGAGCCACTACTTCCTCTCCTGTGGGCTCAACCGCGAATCCCACTCCCATCTTGCCGGAAGCAAATGCCTCGTCCGCCACATCCTCCAGACGAATACAGGTTCCATCTACCGGAGCTGCAATCTCAGTTTCTTCTCTTTTCAGAAATTCAAACATCACTGTTCCTCCTGCTCTAAAATTAGTCGGATATTATATTCTGTCTTCAGGTTTCCCGTTCTGCTTTTCGTAAAGACGCTCCAGATTCTTTTTTGCGTAATCCATATGCGCCTGCATCAGAAGCTCGGCTCTGTTTGCATTGTGCTCCTTGAGCGCGTCCAGAATCGCCTGATGATCCGGCACCGCAGTATTGGGGGCGCCATGCACCGACTGAACGCCCTTCCAGGTACTGTGCTGTGTACTGTTGAACAGCTCTTCGCAGAGTACATAAATACTCTTCAGAGCGCTGTTCCCCGTAGCCTCGGCAAGCCCCCGGTGGAAAGCGCTTTCCAGCACTGAGCCGTTGTCGCCTTCCTCTATGATCTGTTTCATCTTGTCGATGCCCGCCTGAAGCTCCTCAATCTGCTGCTCGGTAATATGCTCCGCAGCCTTCTTTACAATATACACTTCCAATACTGTGCGGACCTCCAGAATCTCAAGGAGGGAAATCTGGCCTGGCACCACGCTGCCGCAGATATTCGTCACGATCTCATCGAAGGTGAGCTGGCGGACATAACTCCGCCCGTTTCTGAGTTCCAGAATATTGTGATCCACCATGATGCGGATCGCCTCTCTGATAACTGTGCGGCTTACTCCCATGCTTTCAGCCAGCGCCCGTTCCGTCGGCAGCTTTTCACCGGATTTCAGTTCACCGGACCGTATCTGCGCGTTCAGGCGTTCCACCACCACATCCGACAGTTTCCCTTTTTTAATTGGTTTTGTTTTTACCCCCATAAATCAGTTCCCGCGCCTTTGCCCTTTATTTTTTATTATACCCGAATTTTCCTGTCAGTCAAGACAGTTCCGGCTCGGCATTCCACCTGCTTTCCGCGGTAATTTCTGCATATTTTATCCGACATTCTCACGCCATTCCCCGGTCTCTGCGTCAGCCTCCCAGGTATGCCTTTTTGATCTCCGGGCTGCTGATCAGCTCCTGGCTGTCTCCGCTCTGCACCACGCGTCCGTTTTCCATAACGAACGCCTTCTGGGAGATGGTCAGCGCCATATAGGCATTCTGTTCTACTACAATGATCGGAATCTTCATTTCCTGATTTACTCTCACGATTGTGTCAAACATTTCGTCTACAATCACGGGCGCGAGGCCAAGGGAGGGCTCATCGCACATCAGAAGCTTCGGATCGCTCATAAGTCCTCTGGCGATAGCCAGCATCTGCTGCTCGCCGCCGCTCAAAGAGCCTGCTTTCTGTTTCTGCCGCTCCTTCAGGCGCGGGAACAGATCATAGGCCATATCCAGTTTGCCTTTCAGCTCTTTCGCGCTGTATTTTTTACTGTAGGCTCCCATCTCCAGATTTTCCAGCACGGAAAGCTCCGGAAATACCTCACGTCCCTCAGGAATGTAGATAACGCCCTTCTTTACCACATCCCAGGTATTCAGATTGCTGATGACCTCGCCCTTAAATTCAATGGTTCCCTTAGCCGGATGCACAAGGCCCATGATACTTTTCATCAGCGTGGATTTTCCGGCTCCGTTCGAGCCGATGATTGCCACGATCTCTCTCTCACCGATTTCCACAGACACATCCATCAGCGCCTGAACCTCGCCGTAATAGGTGTCAATATCTTTAATGGAAAGCACGTCTAACTCCTCCTCTCCTATTCTGCCTTGAACCGGGAGCCCAGATAAGCTTTGATTACTTCCGGATTATTTACCACCTCTTTCGGTTCACCCTCCGCTATCTTTGCTCCAAAGTTGATAACCGTGATATAATGGCTGATACTCATTACCACGTCCATGTTATGCTCGATTAAGAACAGATCGATTCCGGAATCATAGACATCCTTCAGATGCTGGATAAATTCCTGGCGCTCGGAAGGATTCAGGCCCGCGGCCGGCTCGTCCAGCAAGATCATCTTCGGATCAATCATCAGTGTTCTTCCCAGCTCTGTCATCTTTCTCAGACCGTAGGGAAGCTCATTTACCATATCATCCTTATGGCTGTACATATCAATCTGCTTCAGAACCTGTTCCGCGTGGGCGCGCATCTTTTCTTCTTCGTCCTTCGCGCGCTTTGTGTTCCACAGGAAATTCACGATTCCCTGGGATGTATTCTTGTGGGCTCCCACCATCAGGTTCTCAATCACGGACATCGCGCCGAACAGCTTGATGTTCTGGAAGGTTCTTCCCAGACCAAGCTGGGCGATTTTATGCGTCGGCATATCACTGATATCTTTGCCCGCGAAGGTGATCGTGCCCGTGTCTCCCTTCAGAACACCGGTAATCAGATTGATGGTCGTAGATTTTCCGGCTCCGTTGGGTCCAATCAGAGTATGTATCTGTCTCTCTTTTACAGTCAGAGACAGGTCGTCCACCGCCACCAGACCGGAAAAGCGTTTCGTCAGATGGCTTACATTTAATATATCACCCATAATCTCATCCTTCCTTTCTGCTCTTTGATCCGGTCTTTCTGGCAACCCATTTCACGAGAGACACGATTCCTGCCGGCCAGCCCTGGGGCAGCTTGATTGCTCCGATAAAGGCTATCGTATAGAATACGAGCTGGTAGTAATCGCCCAGGAAGCGGAGAAGCTCCGGAAGCATGGTTACCACAATCGCTCCGATGATATTTCCTCTTACAATTCCGATTCCGCCGATCATCAGCATGATTACGAAGTTGATGGAGAAATCAAAGTTGAAGGTTGACGGGTTCAGATAGCCCATCAGGTTTCCGTAGAGGGCTCCGCCGAGAGCCGCGTAAATGGCTGCCAGCGTGAAGGCCAGAATCTTGATCTTCGCGATGTCAATGCCAAGGGACTCTGCCGCGTCGGGATTGTCGCTGATAGCCTTGAAGGCTCTTCCCCATTTGGAACGGACAATCCGGGTGGAAATCCAGAACATCAGCAGCATAAACAGCAGCAGGAAATAGTAAAACGGAATTCCCCGCTGTATCTGGAAGCCGAAGATGCTGAACACCGGCACATTGGTCAGACCCTGGGCTCCTCCTGTCACGGAGGTGGTATTATTCAGAACCAGTCTTACGATCTCGCCGAAGGCGATGGTAGTCAGGGACAGGTACACGCCCGAGATACGAAGGCTGGGGTAGCCCAGTCCTCTTCCGATGAGGAAGCCTACCAGAATGGCAGCTGCCAGTCCGATCCACGGGGAGATCCCCAGACGGGTGCTTAAAAGAGCGCTGGTGTAGGCTCCTACCGCCATGATTCCCGCGGTACCCAGATTCATGTTTCTGGTCAGACCGGTGATGAAGTTCAGTCCGAATACAATGATAATGTTGATCAACGTCTGACCGAACAGGCTCAGATAATAGGTGCTGTTAAACAGCCAGGGCAGAATCACTGCCACAATCAGACATACGATACCGATAATATTTTTTCTGCTTTTCATGTGCGCGCCCTCCTTATGACTTCTTGCCCAGAATACCGGTGGGCTTAATCAGAAGGAAAATAATCAGTACCAGGAACGCTACCGCGTCCTTATATACAGAAGGAATTACCAGAACGGAAGCGCTCTCGATGAGTCCTACCACGATTCCTCCCACAATACAGCCCGGAAGGAAACCGAAGCCTCCGACTACGCCTGCCGCGAATCCCTTCAGACCAATCATGCTGGCCATGCTCAGAGAAACGGTATACAGCGGGATTACCATGAAGCCGATGATCAGACAGATAACAGAACTGATGGCTGCTGTGATGCGGATGTTCTGCTTTACATTGATTCCCATAAGTTCAGACGCCTTTTTGTTCTGCTGTACGCAGCGCATCGCCTTTCCTGTCTTCGTGGTCTGCATGAAAATTTCCAGCGCCGCCACTACGATTACCGCGATTACGATAATATAAACATTGGACTTGGCGATAACCAGAGAGCCGATATGTACCGTTCCGGTCATCAGTCCGGGAACCGTAAACGGAGCGGAGCCGTACAGAAGACGAATCAGCTCATAAATCATTTTTCCGAACAGAATCGTTCCCATAATAGTAAAAATCGTCGTCATTTTACGAAGGGGATTCAGAACAACGGTAGCCATCAGAAAACCTACCAGAATCATTACGACAATCGAGAGGATAAAGCTTACCGGGATCGGAAGTCCCATTTTTGTGAAAAACAGTCCGGCAGCCACATAGGCTCCCAGTGTAATAATCTTATCATGGCTGAAATTCAGAAGACCGGTCGCATTCCAGATCAGAGAATACTCAATTCCAACCAGAGCGTAAACAAAGCCAAGAGCCGCGCCGCTTACTGCCAGCTGAAGTATTGTATTTAACATAGTGTCATCCTTTCCGAAAAGACAAAGAGGGAGTCTCTGCCAT
>CALWAZ010000025.1 GCA_944375725.1 uncultured Merdimonas sp.
TTCGGAAACGGAGGCTTCGGCACCGGCAGCTATCGTTCCAGTGACGGAACCTATCATGAATTCCATTTTGACGGCAGCAATATGGATGACATGTTTGGAGATATATTTGGAAACATGTTCCACGGAAACGGACAGAGCCGGGGAGGCTTCGGCGGAAGCGGTTCCGGTTTCCAGGGAGGCTTTGGAGGCAGCGGCTTCCATCAGAGAAGCGCGTCCTTCCGGGGCGAGGATCTGCATGCGGATATTACAGTCGGTTTTGATGAGGCGGCCTTTGGGTGCGATAAGATGATTCACATTCAGGCAGCAGATGGGACCGGAAGCGTGCAGTCTTTGAGCGTGCACATTCCTGCGGGCATCGATGACGGCAAGAGCGTCCGTCTGCGAGGCAAAGGCCATCCGGGAGCCGGAGGAGGAGAAAACGGCGATCTGCTTCTGAAGGTGCATATCGCGCCCAAGGCCGGCTATGAGCGGAAGGGCATGGACGTGTATACGACAGCGGATATTCCCTTTACCACAGCGGTATTCGGCGGAGAGGTCAGCTTCCCCACCCTGTACGGCAATGTGATGTGCAAGGTTCCGGCGGGAACCCAGTCGGGAAAGAAGATCCGTCTGCGGGGCAAAGGAATTGTCTCCATGAAGGACAGCAAGGTACACGGAGATCAGTATGTGACCATACAGATTCAGGTACCGACCCATCTGACGCCGGAGGAACAGCAGAAGCTGAGAGAATACGAAGAGCTTACAAAGAGAAGAGGACGCGGAGGAAGAGCCGCTTAAAAATAGATTTTGACAGATTCATGAAAGAGATTCAGAAAAGAAAGTCTGTGCAGACCGGAATCGGCAGGCCGGAAACGGCATCGGTTCCGGTTTTTTTATGCGTTCACAGGGAAAGAGAAGGGTGTCCTACTTGCAAAACCCCGGAAGATAGGATAAAATAAGCTGAATGTCCGAACTGCGGGTACCGCAGGGAGACTGCAGCGGCAGGCCGGTCAGAAAGAGAGAAGTGACGAAGCGCTAATGGAAGAAAGAAAAGAAATGATCACAGCTGACAAGCTGGCATACAATTATATCAAATATGACGAGGAAGGCCGGGAGAAGGAAAAGATCCGGGCTGTGGACGGCGTAAGCTTTGAGGTGGAAAAGGGAGATTTTGTGGCGATTCTGGGGCACAATGGCTCCGGAAAGTCTACTCTTGCCAAGCATATCAACGCGCTTTTGACGCCCAGCGAGGGAACCCTCTGGGTCAATGGCATGGATACCAGCGATGAAAAAAATCTCTGGGATGTGCGCCAGAGCGCAGGCATGGTGTTTCAGAACCCGGACAACCAGATCATCGGAACCATCGTGGAAGAGGACGTGGGCTTTGGCCCGGAGAATATGGGAGTGCCCACCAAGGAGATCTGGGAACGGGTGGAGGAGAGTCTGAAGGCGGTCAATATGCTGAAATACCGCCACCATTCCCCGAACAAACTGTCCGGAGGCCAGAAACAGAGGGTGGCCATCGCCGGGGTAGTAGCCATGCATCCCAAGTGCATCGTGCTGGACGAGCCCACGGCCATGCTGGATCCCAACGGCCGGAAGGAAGTCATCCGGGCAGTCCGGGCGCTGAATCAGGTGGAAGAGATTACCGTGATTCTGATCACCCATTATATGGAAGAAGTCATTTACGCAAACAAGGTTCTCGTCATGGATGACGGGAAGGTGGTTATGCAGGGAACTCCCAGGGAAATCTTTTCCCAGGTGGAGACGCTGAAATCCTACCGCCTGGATGTGCCCCAGGCCACACTGCTTGCGTGGGAGCTGAAACAGGCAGGTCTTGATCTGCCGGACGGAATTCTGACGAGAGAGGAACTGGTGGAAGCCTTATGTCGATTGTATTAGAGAATGTCTGTTATACCTACAGCCCGGGGACGGCATATGAGATCCACGCGCTGAAAAATATCAACCTGGAAATCCGGGAAGGCCAGTTTATCGGGCTCATCGGCCACACGGGCTCCGGAAAATCCACGCTGGTGCAGCATCTGAACGGACTGGTAAAGGCCACGTCAGGCCATATCTATTTCAATGGAGAAGATATCTATGCCCAGAATTATGACATGCGCAGGCTGCGCGGAAAAGTGGGGCTGGTATTTCAGTATCCGGAGCATCAGCTTTTTGAGGTGGATGTGTTAAGCGATGTCTGCTTCGGGCCGAAGAATCAGGGCCTGTCCCGGGAAGAGGCGGAAAAGCGGGCCAGAGAAGCCCTGCGCATGGTGGGAATTTCTGAGGAATATGAGAAACAGTCGCCCTTTGATCTGTCCGGCGGCCAGAAACGGCGGGTGGCTATCGCAGGGGTGCTGGCCATGGAGCCGGAGGTGCTGATTCTGGATGAGCCCACGGCGGGCCTGGATCCGAAGGGCCGGGATGAAATCCTCGATCAGATCAGCCTGCTTCATAAGGAACGGGGCATTACGGTGATTCTGGTTTCCCACAGCATGGAGGATGTGGCCAAGTATGTGGAGCGCATCATCGTCATGAATCAGGGAGAAGTGATGTATGACGATGTGCCCAGAGAGGTATTCCGCCATTATAAGGAGCTGGAGCGTGTAGGACTGGCCGCTCCTCAGGTGACCTACATCATGCATACCCTGAAGGAAAAGGGCTTTGATGTGGATGAGGACGCGACCACCATAGAAGAGGCGAAGAAGACGATTCTGGAAGCCTTTCGCAAAAAAGGAAGTACGACATGATTAGAGATATTACGCTGGGACAGTATTACCCGGCAGATTCCATTCTTCATAAACTGGACCCGCGGGTGAAGCTGGTGGCTACGATTACCTTTCTGGTGGCGCTGTTTCTGATCAACAGCTGGATTGGTTATCTGGTAGCTACGGTTTTCCTGGTTTCCGTCATCCGGCTTTCCAAAGTCCCTTTCCGGTTTATCGTGCGGGGGCTCAAGACCATCTTCATTATTCTGCTGATTACGCTGGTCTTCAATCTATTTCTGACACCGGGAGACCGGGTGCTGGTACAGATCTGGAAGCTGAAAATTACAGACAGAGGACTTCATACAGCCATTTTCATGGCGATCCGTCTGATCTACCTGATTATCGGCTCCTCCCTGATGACCCTGACCACTACGCCCAATGATTTGACAGACGGCCTGGAGACGCTTCTTGGGCCGCTGAAAAAGCTTCACGTGCCGGTGCACGAGGTGTCCATGATGATGTCCATCGCTCTGCGTTTTATTCCGATTCTTCTGGAGGAGACAGACAAGATCATGAAGGCGCAGATTGCCAGGGGAGCGGACTTCGAGCACGGGAACCTGATTCAGAGGGCGAAAAATCTGGTGCCGCTTCTGGTGCCTCTGTTCATCTCCGCCTTCCGCCGGGCCAACGATCTGGCCATGGCCATGGAGGCCCGCTGTTACCGGGGCGGTGAGGGAAGAACCAAGATGAAACCTCTGATTTATACCGGAAAGGATTACTGTGCCTACGGAATTCTTCTTCTGTTTCTGGCGGCCATTATCGCGGTGCGGGTGCTGTTATGAGCCGGGATGTGAACAGAGAAGAAGGCAGAATCAAGATTCCGGAGGAGCAGACCGCGGGAAAAACGAAGCGGGTGCTGCTTTCAACAGCTTATGATGGAACCAATTACTGCGGCTGGCAGGTGCAGAAGAACGGGGAGACCATAGAAAGCGTTCTGAACCGTACCCTGTCGGCCCTGTTTGGCAGAGAAATTACAGTGATCGGCGCAAGCCGTACAGACTCCGGCGTGCATGCCCTGGGAAATGTGGCTGTCTTTGACACGGATGCCCGGATGCCGGCGGAGAAGATTGCCTATGCGCTGAACAGCCGCCTGCCGGAGGATATCCGGATTCAGCGCTCCTTTGAGGTGCCTTCGGATTTTCATCCCCGGAAGACACTCTGCATCAAGACTTATGAATACCGGATTCTGAACCGGGAATTTGAGCTCCCGTCAGAGCGGATGAATTCTTATTTTTTCCGGAGAAAGCTGGATGTCGGGCGAATGCAGGCGGCCTGTCCGTATTTTCTCGGAGAGCATGACTTTAAAAGCTTCTGCAGTGTCCATACCCAGGCAGAGTCTACGGTGCGCACCATCTACAGCCTGGAGGCGGCAGCGCAGGAGCTGGACAGCCAGGGCAGGCTGATCCGTATCCGTGTCACCGGAAACGGCTTCCTTTATAATATGGTCCGAATTCTGGCGGGTACGCTGATTCAGGTGGGCCTCGGCACATACGCTCCGGAGGATATGAAAGCCATGCTGGAGGCCTGTGACCGCCAGGCGGCAGGTCCTACGGCTCCTGCGAAAGGACTGACTTTGATCGGGATGCGCTATCCGGAGCTGGCAGGATTGATAGAGGATCCGGACCATATTTTGACTTGACAGCCTGTTCCGCGCGCGCTATAGTTAAATCTGTTAAAAAACAGAACCGAATATAGTTTAGAATTCTAGGGGAACTCTTTTTGAGCTGAGAGGACTGATAAGTCCGACTCTTTGAACCTGCTCTGGTTAGGACCAGCGAAGGGAAGCGATTCTAATTGATGAGGCCGTCTTGAGACAGACGGCGGCACTCAGGATGCTTTTTTTCGTGAAAAGCATCTTTTTTTGTTCCTGAAGGCATTTTCTTTGCGGACGCATATGGCTGCAGACGCAGAGCAGCCCGGATAAAGGTATGTTCAAAACTATATTTGTCTGAAGTGAAAGGAGCAGTTGTTTTATGGAAACAGCAAACTGCGGCTGCTGCCGCGATGATCTGCCCTGGGAGGGGAGAGGAACGAAGCTGGACATATCCGGATGCCGTTTTTCCCTGTATCCCATGACAGATAATTTTGTCTCTGTGATTCTGGGAGCTCTGGAGAAGACGGATACCTCCGCTGTCTGGAGCCAGTCTGACGCTTTGTCTACGGTTTACCGGGGAAAGCTGCCCTATGTGGCGGACGCGGTCCGTGCCCTGTTTATCAATGCCTGGCAGCCGGATGTACATATGGCTCTGGAGGGACAGTTTTCCAAGGGATGCCCGGGAGACACGGATGGAGACAGCCTTCTGGACCGGGAAGGACCGGCGCCCAATCAGGCAGAGATCCAGGACCGGCACTTTCCGGTGCTCTGCAAGCTGGCTCTCTATCCCATGGGAACAGGAGATTACATTGATGAGATCGCAAAGGTATGGCGCATGGCAGAGGCAGCGGGCCTGAATCCCAAGACCATCCATTACGCCACACGGATCGAGGGAGACGTGCAGAAGGTCTTTGATTATCTGGAAGAGGTGTGCAGTCTGATGGAGAAATCAGTTCCCCATTATATTCTGCATTTTACATTATCTGTGAACAGTCCGACGAATGAGGGGTAAGGAAAAATGGAAAAGAAAACAAACAGCTGGAAGCTGAAGGAAATTATTCTGGCAGCAATGATCTGCATCGTATTTGGCGTGGTATATCTGGCAGGCGTGTATCTGTCCTCGTTTATTGCCACGGCTCTGACGCCCGCGGGTCTTTCTCCGCTGGGAAATGAGATTGTATTTGGAGTCTGGTTCATGGCGGCCACACTGGCAGGCTATATTCTGCAGAAGCCCGGCGCGGCAATCGTCTCTGAGGTGATCGCTGCCGTGATCGAGGTGCTGCTGGGCAACTGGTTCGGCCCCATGGTAATCGTGGCGGGCATTATTCAGGGCGCCGGCGCCGAGCTTGTGTTTGCCGCTTACCGGTATAAAAAGTTTAACGGCGGGGTGATGTATCTGGCGGCGGCCGCAAGCTGCGTTACCAGCTTTCTGTGGAGCTTCGTGCGCTCCGGCTACGGACAGTTCAGCGTGCCGTTCCTGGTTCTGCTGTTTGTAATCCGTCTTATCAGCTCCCTGATTTTCGCGGGCCTGATCTGCAGGCTGATCGGCGACGGCCTGGCAAAGGCAGGCCTTTTAAAAGGCTATGAGCTGGGACGCAGACATGAATAAGCAGGAAATCATGCTCTCCTGCAGAGATCTTGGCTTTCGTTACGGGGAAAAGACAGATCCGGTATTTTCGGATCTGTCTTTGACCGTGAAAAAGGGAGAGACCGTTCTTCTGATGGGGCCGTCGGGATGCGGGAAGAGCACGCTGGCTTACTGTCTTGCGGGTCTTTATCCGGAGTATGCCGGGGAGCTCTCCGGAGAGATCCTTCTGGAGGGAAAGCCTCTGTCAAAATACGGCCCGGCCAGCCGGGCCGGGACCCTGTCCATTCTGTTTCAGAATCCGGATAATCAGTTCTGCATGGACCGGGTGGATCATGAGGTCCTGTTTGCCCTGGAAAATATTAATTATCAGGGAAATCTGGAGGAAAGAATGCGGGAGCTTCTGGCTATGACAGGCCTGGAGCAGGAGGCATCCAGCCCGATTCACATTCTTTCGGGAGGCATGAAGCAGAAGCTTGCCCTCTGCACGGCTCTGGCTACGGAAGCCCGGATGCTGATTCTGGATGAGCCCTTTGCGAATCTGGATCCGGCAGCCAGCGCTTCTCTGGCGGGAATGCTTAGGCAGATGAATGAGCGGGGGCTTACGCTTCTGGTGGTGGATCACCGGCTGGACTGGTGGAGGCCGTTCCTGTCCCGGGTGATTCTTTATGATAACACGGGAAATCTGGATGAAAACAGCATTACCTGTGAGGAGCTTGAGGAAAGGCAGGAGGAATTTGCTTCCCGGGGGCTCTTTCTGGGAAATGAGTGGCTGGACAGAAGGCATCCTCCAAAAGTGCCCGGCCAGGCAGAGATCATGGTGGAAGCGCGGGATCTGGTCCTTTACCATGACAGAAAGCCCTTTCTTTCCAATCTGTCCTTTCAGGCAAAAAAAGGGAGCGTTACGGCTCTTGTGGGGAACTGCGGAAGCGGAAAGACCTCTCTTCTGCAGGCGGCAGCGGGAATCGGGAAGTACAAAGGAAAGCTTTTTCTCGGCGGCAGAGCGGGACTGGTCTTTCAGAATCCCAGATTTCAGTTTGTAAGCACTTCCGTAAAGGAGGAGATTCGGATCACTCTGCGCGCAGCCCGGGAGAAGGCAGAGGAGACAGCCGTAGATCAGGAGGCAGACAGGCTTCTGGAGGAATTCGGTCTGCTGGACTGGAAGGACGCGTCTCCTTATGCCCTGAGCCAGGGGCAGCAGAGGCGTCTCGCCCTGCTGGCAATGCTGGCCGGCGACTGTCCGCTGCTTCTGCTGGACGAGCCTACCTATGCCCAGGATGAGCGATCTACGGAGTTTATCCTGGATTTGCTGGAGAAAAGACTGGCGGAAGGCCTGACTGTAATCATGGCGACCCATGATCTGGAGCTTGCCGCCGTATGGGCCAATCAGATTCTGCTTCTGGAGGATGGAAGCCTGAAACCATTGAGTTCCCGGGAAGTGTCAGAATATATTTCAAGCCTGATTCCCCGGGAAGAAAAGGAAGAGGAAAGGAGTGAGCCGTCATGAAAAGCCTGAATCCGGGGTACAAGCTGCTGACCCTGATCATCGCGTCGCTGCTTCTTTCTGTTACCTTTCATATCCGGCTGAATCTGATCATTGCGGCGGGCTGTCTGCTTGTGACCTTCTGCACGCCGGGCGTGAACCGCAGGCGGCTGCTTCTGGGGCTGCTGCCCTTTTTCCTGGCGGCTCTGGGAATGTTTACCGCGGGCCTGTATTTCGGGGCGGACGGCGGAAACCAGGGCGTAGAGGTGACCATGTTCGGACAGCGGACGCTCTATGCCAGCAATCTGACCACGGCTCTGCAGCTTTCTTCGCGGATTCTGGCCTATGGAGGCCTGGGCATGCTGTATGCTTTTACTTCCAATGCCTTTGAGCTGGTTATGAGCCTGATGCAGCAGTTTCATCTGCCGCCCAAGTTTGCCTATGGAATACTGGCGGCCTATCACTTTTTCCCGGTAGTGCGGGAAGAATACGGAATCGTGGGAGCGGCGCTGAAGGCCAGAGGCGTAAAGGCGGGGCCTGTCTCTACAAAGCGGCTGTTTCCCATGCTGGTGCAGGCCATGGAGCGGTCGGAAAGCCTGGCTATGGCTATGGAGTCCAGAGGATTTCAGGACGATGCTCCAAGAGCGACGGCTTTCCGGACCCGTGTGCGCCCGGCGGATTTCTGTTTTCTGTTTGGATTAAACGGGCTGATTACCGCGGGCCTGCTGTTTCTGTAGTTTCGCGGGTACTCTGCCGTGAGGCGGCGGTCCCGGACAAAGGAGGAAGGAAATGATACAGGGAAAACGGGCAGAATGGGAGAAGGCCTGCCGGGATTATCCGGATCTTTCCCCCTTTGTCTTGCTGAAAATGAGTATGGTCTGGCACGGAGCCGTGCTGACAGAAGCGGCTCTTGACCGGCTTCAGGAGCCGGACTACTGTTTTGGAAAGCTGGAGCCATTCGGCATCGCCTTTGGCGGCCGCCCGGCAGATAAGGTGATGCCCGGCGGCATTCTGCTGCGGGATGCCACTTTTGTCTATATCAATTACGGGGAAACCTATCAGGATCCTTACGTGGTGGACTGGGACAGGGACAGCGGAGAATTTCTCCTGAAAGAAGGAGAAGATCTGATTGACACGGTGGATTTTGTGCCCCGGCCGGAATTTTTCGGGAAGGCTACCAGCAGAGGAACGCCCATGGAAGCGGTGGCTGAGCCCAGAGCCCAGAAGCTGATTCTGACGGCTTTCCAGAAATGCCGTCTCTGGGAAGGCGGAAAGCAGTGTCATTTCTGCGCATTCTTTACCGGCGGACACAGCCTGGGAGAGGTGGACTGCGGGGATGTATACGAGACAGTCCGGGAGGCCTTAAAAGAGCCCGGCCGGTTTTCTGAAATCTATCTTTCCGGCGGAACGGATTTTGGCGGAGAGCCTC
>CALWAZ010000026.1 GCA_944375725.1 uncultured Merdimonas sp.
AGCTGAAGCCCGGAGACTATGTGGTTCATGAAAACCATGGCCTTGGCATCTACCGGGGAATCGAAAAGGTAGAGGTCGACAAGGTCATGAAGGATTATATCAAGATCGAGTACGCAGGCGGAGGAAATCTCTACATTCTGGCCACCCAGCTGGAGATGATCCAGAAATACGCGGGCTCTGACGCAAAGAAGCCTAAGCTGAACCGGCTGGGAGGCAGTGAGTGGACCAGAACCAAATCGAGAGTCCGGGGAGCGGTCCAGGAGGTGGCCCATGACCTGGTGCAGCTCTACGCGGCCAGGCAGCAGAAGGCCGGCTACGTCTACGGGCCCGATACGGTGTGGCAGAAGGAATTTGAGGAGCTGTTCCCCTTTGAGGAGACGGCAGATCAGCAGCAGGCCATCGAGGCCACCAAGAAGGACATGGAGAGCACCAAGATCATGGACCGGCTCATCTGCGGGGACGTGGGCTATGGCAAGACGGAGATTGCCATCCGGGCGGCCTTCAAGGCAGTGCAGGAAAACAAACAGGTGGTGTACCTGGTTCCCACTACGATTCTGGCCCAGCAGCATTACAATACCTTTGTGCAGCGGATGAAGGATTTCCCGGTGCGTGTGGACCTGCTGTGCCGGTTCCGGACCCCTGCGGAACAGAAAAAGACCATTACCGATCTGAAAAAGGGACTTGTGGATATTGTGATTGGAACCCACCGGGTTCTGTCCTCGGATGTGCAGTTTAAGGATCTGGGCCTTCTGATCATCGACGAGGAGCAGCGCTTTG
This sequence comes from uncultured Merdimonas sp., assembly GCA_944375725.1. Lineage (GTDB taxonomy): Bacteria > Bacillota > Clostridia > Lachnospirales > Lachnospiraceae > Laedolimicola. The sequence continues at coordinate 778 of CALWAZ010000026.1, forward strand.
GCGTGGCCCATAAGGAAAAGATCAAGAAGCTCAAGGAAAACATTGATGTATTGACCCTGACAGCCACCCCCATTCCCAGAACGCTCCATATGAGCCTGATTGGAATCCGGGATATGAGCGTGCTGGAGGAAGCGCCCCAGGACCGTCTTCCGATTCAGACCTATGTGATGGAGTACGACAGTGAAATGGTCCGGGCGGCCATCAGCCGGGAACTGGGCAGAGGCGGCCAGGTCTATTACGTCTATAACCGGGTGAACAATATTGCCGAGGTGACGGCCCAGATCGCGGCGCTGGTTCCGGAGGCAAATGTGGCCTTCGCCCATGGGCAGATGAAGGAGCATGAGCTGGAAAAAATCATGTATGACTTCATTGCCGGAGATATCGATGTGCTGGTGTCCACCACCATCATTGAGACGGGACTGGACATCTCCAATGTAAATACCATGATTATCCATGACGCGGACAACATGGGGCTGTCCCAGCTCTACCAGCTGCGGGGCCGTGTGGGGCGTTCCAGCCGGACTGCCTACGCCTTTCTCATGTACCGGAAGGATAAGATGCTCAAAGAGGTGGCGGAAAAACGGCTGGGCGCCATCCGGGAGTTTACGGAGCTGGGAAGCGGCTTCAAGATTGCCATGCGGGATCTGGAGATCCGGGGAGCCGGCAATCTGCTGGGCGAGCAGCAGCACGGCCATATGCAGGCGGTAGGCTACGACCTGTACTGCAAGATGCTCAATGAGGCCGTAAAGGAAGAGAAGGGAACGGCAGTGCCGGAGGACGCCTTTGAAACCGTGGTGGATATGGAGCTTGACGCTTACATACCCGATACCTATATCCGCAGCGAAAGCCAGAAGCTGGATATCTATAAGCGGATCGCTGGTATCGAGTCCCGGGAAGAGTGCGAGGATATGCAGGATGAGCTCCTCGACCGGTTCGGAGATCTGCCGAAGGCCGTGCAGAATCTGCTGGCTGTGGCGGATCTGAAGGTGAAGGCCCACCATGTCTATGTGAAGGAGCTGGTGGAACGGCCCGATGAAATCCGCCTGATCCTTTACGAGAAGGCGAGGCTGAATCCGGCGGCCATTCCGGCCTTTCTCGAAGGCTTCGGGGGCCGGATGAAATTTGCCACCGGAGAGAAACCGGCCTTTTACTACCGGCGGCAGAAAAACAGCCGGGGAGAAGAGGCGGATACCATGAAGCTGATGGGAGAGATCCTGGAGAAAATGGAAGAACTGCTGGAGGAGAAAACATGATGGGGAAGAAAAACAGATGGAAGCGGGCGGCCTGTCTGACAGCCGCCGCGCTGCTGGGGATAACCGGGGTTTTGTCCGGCTGCGGAAAAGGACAGACAGCCGGCGTGAAGGCGGAAGAGACCGTGGAAGAGGACGCGGTTCCTGTGGCGTATCTGGGAGAGGAGCCGGTCTATCTGGACGAAGCCGTGTTTTATACAAGAATGCTGCAGGAGCAGTGGGAGTACGCCTATTATCAGGATTTTGGAAATGAAATGTGGCAGATGGAGGCAGGAGAGGACGGCCAGACTCTGGAACAGGTGCTGAAAAACGATGTGATGTCTCTTCTGACAGAGCTTCATCTGCTCTGCGGCCATGCGGAGGAATATGGAGCGGAGCTGACGGATCAGGAGCGGGAAACCATCGCCGGGCGGGCGGAAGACTTTATGGAAAGCAATACGCCGGCGGTGCTGGAGGCAGCCGGGGCGACCGTGGAACGGGTGGAACGCTATCTTTCAAGAAATGAGCTGGCAGCCAAAACCGCGCAGCTCATTCAGGAGGGGTATGATCCGGAGATCAGCGAAGAGGAGGCTGCGGTGGGAAAATTGACGTATGCCCTGTTTTCCGTCACCGGCACCTATGACGCGGAAGGAAATTATACGCCCTTTACCGATGAGGAAAAGGAAGAAATCCGGCAGCAGGCGGAAGACTTCGCGGCCAGGGCGGCAGAGCTTGGAGATATTACAGCGGCCGGAGAGGAAACCTCCCATACGGTAATAGACGCTTATTTCAATGACAGCACAAGCGGAGGCGTCCATCCGGATGTGGCAGAGGCGGTCCGCGGCATGGAAACGGGACAGGTATCGGCTCCCATTGAGACAGAGGACGGCTGGTATATCGTACAGAGAGTGTCCGATTATGACGAGAGCGCCACGCAGGATAATCTGGAGGCCCTGGCAGAACAGGCGAAGGAAGCCTATCTGATGGAGCTGGAGGCGGAGTGGGAGCAGGAGACTCCTCTTGTGATAAATGAGGAGGTCTGGAGCCAGGTCCGTCTGGACGAGCTGCTGACAGAGTGACGGCTGCGGTTCACACGATCTGATTGTTACTATTTACAGCCGCCCATTCACATGCGCACCCGCCGCCCCTTCTGGGCTCCAGTCCCGCTCCTTACGGAGCTAAGACTGCTTATGTGGGTGGGGTGACTGCTTCACAGTCCTGATTCAGAAATGATAACATTTGATTTGTGAAAAATTGATTTCCGGACAAGAAAACCTTGCCCCTCAGGGAAAAAGCGTCTATAATAGACAAAAAATGATTTGCAGATAGGAAGGATTTACAGAAATGATGAAAAAGGGAATAGCTGTGCTGGCTTCCGCGCTGATGCTGGCGGCTGCTGTGAGCGGCTGCGGAAAAAGCGAGGTTCTGGACGGAACCCAGACAGCAGCGACACTGGACGATACGACAAACATGACACTGGGAGAGTTCAATCTGCTGCTCCGTTATCAGGAGGCGCAGACAGAGACCTATTACTCTTCTCTGTTTGGTTCTACCAATATTTACGCCCAGGATATGAGCGGGACAGGCACTATCTACGGCGAGACCGCGAAGGATACCCTGCTGGATCAGTTTAAAGAAATGTATGTGCTGGAGGCGGAGGCGCCGAATTACGGTGTAGAGCTGACAGACGAGGAGAAAGCCGCCATTACAGAGACTGCTTCCCAGTTCCTTTCCGATAATACGAATAAGGTAAAGGAAGCCATGGGAGTTGATCAGGAGACGGTAGAACGTGTTCTGACCCTGGCGACCATACAGGAAAAGATGTATGACGCGCTGACCGCGGATGTGGACACAGAGGTGTCCGATGAGGAGGCTGCCCAGAAGAGAATTGCCTATGTCTATATTTCCGCTTCAGGCACTGAGACGGATGAGGACGGCAATATCATCGACCTGACGGATGAGCAGAAGGAAGAGATCAAGACAGAGCTTCAGGCCATTCTGGATGACGCGGCGGAGAGCGGCGATCTGAACGCGGCTGTGGACGCTGCCAATGAGAACAGAGACGAAGATGATCAGCTTTCTGTCAGCGAGATTACCTACGGCGCGGACAGCACCACCCCGGTGCAGGAGGTGCGCGACGCGGCAGATCAGCTCCAGGACGGAGAGGTTTCTTCTGTGGTAGAGACAGAGACAGGCTACTACGGAATCCAGATGGTCAGCACCTTTGACGAGGAAGCGACTGAGGAAGAGAAGGACAACATCGTTCAGGACCGCCGGAATACTCTTTATCAGGAGCAGTGTGACACTCTTGAGGAGCAGCACACCTTTACTCCGGTAGACAGCGTTCTGGATCAGCTGACCTTCGATCGGATTTATCTGATGGAGACAAACGCCCAGTAAAAAGCATGCGGAAAACAAAATAAGCACATGGATAAAGCAAACGGAGCGGCCGCCGGGGCAGAGAAAATCTGCCGGAGCGGCAGCTCCATTTTTTTGAAAATGGGTTACTATTTACAGTCGGTTCCTACATGGAAACAGGGCTGTGAATGGTAACGAAAATGGTCCACAGCCGCCGGCCGGACGCAAACCGGCGGTTGCCATTCCTTTCCTGGGGTGCTATAATAGCATCAGCGGATTTATCTGAAAATTGAATAAGAAACAGCTGGTGCCGCGGGAGACTGCGGAGAATAGGGAAACAGGTGAAAGGCCTGTGCGATCTCGTCACTGTATGCAGGAGCATGCTGCCAATATGCCACTGAGAAATCGGGAAGGCGGCAGGGTGTGCCGGACTGCGAGCCAGGAGACCTGCCAGCTGTGGTACGGGGATGACAGATTCCAGATCACGAGGTTTGATTGTACCGAAATGCCCTTCCGGCTGGCAGGGGGCATGCACCTGCCGGTGGAAGGAAAATTCTTACAATCCAACTGCGTTTACGCGTTGGATTTTTGTTTTTTTCGTCCCTTTTTATTCACGCGGAGGCGGCGTCCGGATCCGGCTGAGGCCAGACTGGGCAGCAGGCTTTCCCCGGCGTCAGAGAGGGCTTTTTTTATGCCTGTTTCAGTCCTGCGCCGGAGATTCAGACAGTCCGTAAAATTACAGTTTCTCAGGGAGGAAAAGACATGAAGAGAAAACTTGCGGCATTATTGTGCACGGCAGTCTTTACCTGCGCGGCACTGGCGGGATGCGGATCCGGAACAGCGGATACCGCGGAGACAGACGCTCAGGCAGTGGAAGAGACAGAAGACGCAGGCACAGCAGGCGAAACAGCGGATGGAGCAGAAAATGGAGCGGTTTCGGATCAGGAGGCGGCGGACAATGTGGCTGCGCTGATTGACGCTATCTATGTGCAGCAGCGGACGGATGAGACGGACGCCCAGTGCGCGGCCGCCAAGGAGGCCTGGGACGCGCTGACAGATGCTCAGAAGGAGCTGGTATCCGGCGAGAACGCAGACCCGGATTACTTCGGAAGAGATACCGGCGACGCGTCTCTGGATGATCCCCGCAATCAGGACGGGATCGGAGAAAATGAGCTTCTGGTGGTAAGCTTCGGCACCTCTTTCAATGACAGCCGCGTGGAGGACATCAAGGCGGTAGAGGACGCTCTGCAGGAGGCTTATCCGGACTGGTCTGTGAGAAGAGCGTTTACGGCTCAGATTATAATCAACCACATCCAGGCCCGTGACGGCGAAGCCATTGACAATATGGAACAGGCTCTGGAGCGCGCCGCGGCAAATGGCGTACAGAATCTGGTGATTCAGCCGACCCACCTGATGCACGGCGCAGAGTATGACGAGCTGGTGGACGCCGTGGAGGAATATCAGGATCAGTTTGCGTCTGTGGCTGTCGCCGAACCTCTTCTGGGCGAGGTTGGCTCAGATGCCACAGTAATCAATGAGGACAAGCAGGCAGTGGCGGAGGCGCTTACCGCAGCGGCTGTGGCGGAAGCCGGCTATGACAGCACAGAGGCAGCGGCAGAGGACGGAACCGCGTTTGTATTTCTGGGGCACGGAACCTCCCATACCGCAAATGTATCCTACAGCCAGATGCAGACACAGATGACGGAGCTTGGCTATGACAATGTGTTTGTCGGCACCGTTGAGGGAGAGCCGGAGGGAACAGACTGCGAATCCATCATCAGCGCTGTGTCGGAGGCCGGATATACAAAGGTGGTTCTCCGTCCGCTGATGGTAGTGGCAGGCGACCATGCAAACAATGACATGGCAGGGGAAGACGCAGACTCCTGGCTGAGCATGTTTACAGCCTCCGGAAGCTTTGAGAGCGTGGATACCCAGATCGAAGGACTGGGCCGGATCGAAGCCATTCAGGATATCTATGTGGCGCATACGGCAGCAGCCATGGGCGAATAAAACATGAGCGAATAAAATAAGAAACGGAGAAAGAAATGAAAAGAAAAATAGCAGAAGTTCTGTGTATTGCTGTACTTGGCTGCGCGCTGCTGGCGGGCTGCGGTTCCGGTTCCCCGGAGCAGACAGCGACAGCGGCAGCTGCTTCAGAGGAGCCCGAAAGGGCTTCTCTGGAAGACGGCGTATATACGGCTGATTTTGATACAGACAGCAGCATGTTCCATGTGAGCGAGGCCTGTGACGGAAAAGGAACGCTGACAGTAGAAAACGGGCAGATGACGATACATATTTCTCTGTCTTCCCAGAATATCGTGAATCTGTATCCGGGCCTGGCAGAAGACGCGCAGAAGGAAGGAGCCGCGCTGCTGGAGCCCACGCTGGACAGCGTGACCTACAGTGACGGCATTACAGAGGAGGTATACGGCTTTGACGTTCCGGTGCCCGCCCTGGACGAAGAATTTGACCTGGCGCTGGTGGGAACGAAGGGAACCTGGTACGACCACAAGGTTTCCGTGTCAAATCCGGAGCCGGCGGACACGGGGCAGACCGGGGAACAGGCAGAGGAATAGACAGAGCAAAACAGCAGGAGACGAAAAGGCAGAGAGGCAGTGGAAAGAGATGGAAAAGGAAAACGGAAACAGCATTTTGCTGGAGGATGGGGAATATACAGTGGAGATAGTGCTGGAGGGCGGATCCGGAAGAGCGCAGATCGCTTCCCCGGCAGAGCTGACTGTGGAGAACGGAGAAGCCTGGGCACGGATTGTATGGAGCAGCTCCAGCTATGATTATATGAAGGTGGATGAGGAAATGTATCTGCCGGTGAATGAGGACGGAAACTCGGTATTTGAGATTCCGGTTCCGGCGTTTGATGAGCCGGTGGCGGTCATCGCGGATACCACAGCCATGAGCAGGCCCCACGAGGTGGAGTACACCCTGACCTTCTCTTCAGAATCTGTCTCCGCCGGAAACGGGGCCGCATTCCCGGGAGGGGCCGGGATCTGGGCTGCCTGCGCGGCAGTCCTGATTCTGGCCGGGGCCGCGGCGGTATGCCTGGGGAAGAGGAGAAAAAGAATATGAAAAAAAGACGGATGACGGCGCTTCTGAGCGCTGTGCTGCTGCTTCTGACAGCCTGCGGTCCGGCGGAAGAAGGAAGCGGCGGGGAAAGAAACAGGGACATCAGCCGGGAACTGGAGTATGAGGACAGCATGGAGCTGTCCTATGCGGAAAAGTTTTCGGTGGATTATTATACAGGCGGTTTTGCCCTTGTGACCATTGATGACAGCGAACGGTATCTGGTGGTTCCGGAAGGCGGAAGCTGTCCGGAGGATCTGGATGAGGATATCACCGTTTTGTATCAGCCGCTGGACCGGATCTATCTGGTGGCTTCCGCGGTGATGGATATGTTTATCTCCATGGACGCTCTGGATGTAATCCGCTTTACGGGCACCAAGGCGGACAGCTGGTATCTGGAGGAGGCAAAGGAGGCCGTGGAGGAGGGAAAGATTCTCTACGCGGGCAATTACTCCGCTCCCGACTATGAGCAGATTCTCGCCGAAGGCTGTAATCTGGCCATAGAAAACACCATGGTTTATCACACGCCGGAGGTCAAGGAGCAGCTGGAGAAATTCGGGATTCCTGTAATCGTGGATTACTCCAGCTATGAGGCGGAGCCCCTGGGAAGGACGGAATGGGTGAAGCTGTACGGTCTTCTGGCAGGACGGGAAGAGGAGGCGGAGGAAGCCTTCGCCCGGCAGCAGAATGCCTTTGCGGCCATCGGAGACGCGGAAGATACGGGGAAGACTGTGGCTTTTTTCTATATAACCAGCAGCGGAGAGGTGAATGTGCGCAAGGCTTCCGATTATCTCCCGAAAATGATTGAGCTGGCGGGAGGACATTACATCTTTTCTGATCTGGGAGCGGAGGATGACACAGCGTCCGCGACGGTCAATATGCAGATGGAAGAGTTTTACGCGGGGGCCAAAGACGCGGATTACATCATTTACAACAGTACCGTTGACGGGGAACTTTCCTCTGTGGAAGACCTGTTCGGAAAGAGCGGACTGCTGAAAAATTTCCGCGCGGTCCAGGAGGGCCATGTGTACTGCACCACCAGGGATCTGTATCAGTCGTCCATGGAGCTGGGAACCATGATCGCGGATATTCACGGAATGCTGAATGGAGAGGAGGAAAGCCTGACCTATCTGTACAGGCTGGAGTAGACGATGAAGAAAAAACGGTATACAGTGATTTTTCTGATTCTGGCCGCAGCTGTGTCCGCGCTTCTGTGGGCAAGTGTCTGTATCGGCAGCGTAAACATTCCATTCAGCCAGGTGCTGGCAGTTTTAAGAGGGGGAACTGAGGCGGAGGTATCGGCAGATATCGTGCTGCAGATCCGGCTGCCCCGGGCACTGGCTGCCGCCATCCTGGGCGGCGGCCTGGCCCTTTCGGGCTATCTTCTGCAGACCTTTTTCCATAATCCCATAGCAGGCCCCTTTATTCTGGGAATTTCCTCGGGAGCCAAGCTGATGGTGGCTCTGGTGATGGTGTTTTTTCTGGAGAGGGCCCTGCGGGTCAGCTCTCTGGTGCTGATTCTGGCGGCTTTTGCGGGGGCTATGATTTCCATGAGCTTTGTGCTTCTGATGTCGAAGGTGCTGAACCACATGTCCACGCTGATTGTCAGCGGAGTCATGATCGGCTACATCTGCACGGCCATTACAGACTTTGTGGTAACCTTCGCGGACGACTCGGATATCGTAAATCTGCACAACTGGTCCCAGGGAAGCTTTTCCGGCATCAGCTGGAGCAATGTGGCGGTGATGGCCGTGGTGATTTTCGCAGCGTCCGCCCTGGTGTTTTTTATGTCGAAGCCCATCAGCGCCTATCAGCTGGGGGAAGCCTACGCCCAGAATATGGGCCTGAATATCAGGCTGTTCCGGGCTCTTCTGGTACTGTTATCCAGTCTGCTTTCCGCCTGCGTGACCGCGTTCGCGGGGCCTGTCTCTTTTGTGGGCATCGCGGTGCCCCAGATCGTAAAGAATCTGTTTGGGACAGCCCGGCCCATTCTGATGATTCCCGCCAGTTTTCTGGGAGGAGCTGTTTTCTGCCTCTTCTGTGATCTGCTGGCCCGCACCCTGCTTTCCCCTGCGGAGCTGAGCATCAGCACTGTGACGGCGGTGTTCGGGGCTCCGGTGGTCATCGCGATTCTGCTGCGCAGCAAAAAGGAAGGAGGGTGAGAAGCTGTGGAGGAGTTCTGCTTTTATACAAAGGGAATGACGGTAGGCTATGGCGGCACGCCGCTGATCCGGGAGATTGAGCTGAAGGTCAGACGCGGTGAGATCCTGACCCTGATCGGGCCAAACGGCGCCGGAAAGACCACGATTCTGAAGAGTATCATCCGCCAGCTCTCCCTGATAGGCGGCGCGGCTTATCTGGACGGAAAGGATATGAAAACCTTCAGCGGAAATGAGCTGGCCCGCCGCCTCTCCGTGGTTCTCACAGAGCGGGTGAAGCCGGAGCTGATGACCTGCCGGGACGTGGTGGCTGCCGGGCGCTATCCCTATACCGGCCGTTTCGGCGTGCTCAGTGAGGAAGACAACAGAATTGTGCGGGAGTCCATGGACCTGGTCCATATCCGGGAACTGGAGGACCGGGATTTCAGCCGGACCAGCGACGGGCAGAAGCAGAGAGTCATGCTGGCCCGGGCTCTGTGCCAGCAGCCGGAGATTCTGGTGCTGGATGAGCCCACCTCCTTTCTGGATATCCGTTATAAGCTGGAGTTTCTCTCGGTGATTCAGAAAATGTCCAGGGAGAAACATCTGTCGGTCGTCATGTCTCTTCATGAGCTGGATCTGGCAGAGCGGATTTCCGATCAGGTCGCCTGTGTGCGGGAAGACCGGATCGACCGCTTCGGCCCGCCGGAGGAGATTTTCTCCGGAAATTATATTTCAGAGCTGTATGGAATGACATCGGGAAGCTATGACGGACGCACCGGCAGCCTGGAGCTGGAAAAGACGCCCGGAGAACCGGAGATCTTTGTGATAGCGGGCTGCGGCGCGGGAACGCCCCTCTTCCGCAGGCTCCAGAGAGAGGGAGTCCCCTTTGCCGCCGGAATCCTCTGGGAGAATGATCTGGATTATCCGGCGGCCAGGGCTCTGGCCGCCGGCCTGGTGTCAGAGAAGCCTTACCATCCATTCTCCGGGGAAGCAGTCAGTCAGGCGAAAAGGCTGATCGACAGCTGCCGGCAGGTGGTGTGCGCCCCCGGTCTGGAGATGATGGAAGGCGGCCTGGCCGGCGGACTGCGGGAGCTGGTCCGGTACGCGCGGAGCCAGGGAAAATTTTCGGGGAAAAGTTAAGAAAAAGAGAAGAAAAAGAAAAGAAAAACAAAAGAAAAATGGTAAATTTTCCAGAGGAGGTTCTGGAAAGATTTACACCCTCCTTATGTTAACTTTTTTTGGCTGAAAAGGTTGAAAACACGGGGAAAGAATGCTATACTACTGGGGAAAACGACTGAGAAATTACCACAGTATGTGGATAAATGGAAAGCCAGAAAGACAGGATGAGGAGTGAGAGAATGAAAGGAAAGAGAATGGGAGCGTTTCTGCTCTCGATGATTCTGACGGCGTCCCTGCTTGGCGGCTGTTCTACTGCCCAGGTTACGGAGGATATGATCCCCGCGGTGACCGATCTGCGGGCAGAGGAGGCGGCGGCAACCGCAGTCGGACTTGCCATGAACAAATCCTACATGGCAGAGCTGACCCGCCTGGACGGGGACAATACCCAGATGGCCGTGGTAGACGAGAAGGAGGTTCCCGTCGTCCTGAAGGCCACATCCGTGGACAAGGATCTGAAGGTGAAGATCGTCAATGAAAGAAACGACAAGGTCATTACGGGAACAGCCTTTGAGGTATCTGTGACGGATTCCGCCAATAAGACAAAAGAGTACACGGACAGTGATAAGGACGGCATCATTTATATCAGTTCCATGGAACCTGGAAAATGTAAGATTTCCATGAAGGCCTCCGGCGGTTACGCGGCCGCTTCGGATATCACAGCGGAAGTGAAGGCACATATCGAGTACACGGTTGTGGATATCACAGATGAGATCAAGAGCGAGAGTGAGATCAATGTGGCCAAGGAGGATTCCAATACCACCGGAAATGCCGACGCGGGCACCGCTCAGACTCTGAAGGATACTGTGGAGTACGTGGAGTCCTCCAAGAGCGAGGTGACCGAAGAGGTCAAGACCCAGAAGAAGGATGCCTGGGGACAGCTGGTTTATTCCAAGCTGAAAAAGGATAAGTATGGAAATGACATGTACGCGAAGATCATTTCCGAGCCGGCCTCCGATCATGTGGACAGCAATGGAGACAATAAGTGTGACCGCTGCGGAGCGGATCTGACTCCTGCCCATACCCACACCTATGATCAGAAAGTGGTCACAAAGGAAGCGACCTGTACGGAACCCGGTACATACGAGATGCGCTGCGCCGCTGACGGCGCGGTAGGCTCCACGGGCGAGATCCCGGCACTGGGCCATATTGATGAGAATCCGGCAGACGGCGTCTGCGACCGCTGCGGCGCTCAGTTGACTGAGACCAAGCCCCCTGCGGAGGGAGGAGGCTCAGACTCCGGAGAAGAGAATACAGGGGATACCGTGGACGGACAGACCCCGTCTGAGACTCCCGCGGACGGACAGGGCGGTGAGAACGGTACAGATTCCCAGTCTGCGGATCCGGCCGCGATGAGCACTGACGCGGCAGCGCCCACAGTCAGCGTGCGGACTCTCGGTCTGCAGCTTCTGAGAGCGGCGTCCTCTGATGTGATTGTGTATGATACCACCAGCGCTCCGGTATATGATACAAGCAGCGAGCCTGTCTATGAGGTAACTCAGAAGGTGACCGGATACAAGTATACCGGATGGCAGACTCTGGATGGAGCTACCTATTACTTTGACAAGGACGGCAATAAGGTGACCGGCACTCAGGTCATTCAGGGAATCCAGTATACCTTCAGCGATGAAGGCGTGCGTTCCGGTACCATCGGCATCGATGTGTCCAAGTATCAGAAGAACATCAACTGGCAGAAGGTAAAGAACGCGGGAATCAACTTTGTCATCATCCGCTGCGGATACCGCGGCTATGGTTCCGGCGTGCTGGTTCAGGATCCCATGTTCGCATCCCATATCACTGGCGCCAAGGCGGCAGGACTGCGGGTAGGCATCTACTTCTTCAGCCAGGCTGTCACAGAGGCTGAGGCTGTGGAAGAGGCAAGTATGGCAGTGAAGCTGGCCAACCAGTACGGCATCAATATGCCTATCGCCATCGACAGTGAGTACGCAAATGGCGGAGCCGGACGCGCGGACGGCCTGTCCAAATCCGAGAGAACAAAGATCACCATCGCATTCTGCAACACTGTTGCAAACGCAGGCTACAAGCCCATGGTATACGCCAGCAAGAACTGGTTCTCAGAGCATCTGAGTGTATCCCAGTTCCCGAGCAGCTATCGTATCTGGGTAGCGCATTATGCCGCGACCTGCGGATATACCGGACGTTATGACATCTGGCAGAATACCTCCAAGGGCTCTGTGGATGGTGTAAGCGGTAATGTAGATATGAATATCAGCTCCATTTAAGTAAGGCTGTGGAAAGAGAACCCGGGCGCCGCGGATGCGGCGCCCGATTTTTCTGTGAAAGCCAGGATTTTTCGAAAAATTTATGAAAAAAATAAAACGGATTGACAAATTGGAAAAAATCGCTATACTGGAACCATATTTTTGGAACAAAGGCGTTTCACCTTAAAAGGGTGGGACGCCTTTTTTGTTATACAGGGAGGAGCTCTTATGATTAAGCTGGAGAATGTGAATAAGTATTTTGGAGATCTGCATGTGCTCAAGGATGTGAATCTGGAAGTAAAGGAAGGAGAAAAGCTGGTTATCATCGGCCCCTCCGGTTCCGGAAAGTCCACGACGGTGCGCTGCATGAATTTCCTGGAGGAGCCCACCAGCGGCCATGTGTACATAGATGGAAAGGAACTGACCCATAAAAACAAGACCCACCTGGTGCGGGAGACTACTTCGATGGTATTTCAGCAGTTCAATCTGTATCCGCATATGACAGTGCTTAAGAACCTGACGCTGGCCCCCATGAAGCTGCATCACAAGAGCAGAAAGGAAGCAGAGGAAACCGCCTATCATTATCTGGATGTGGTTGGCCTGGTGGATAAGGCTCACGCCTATCCTTCCACTCTGTCGGGCGGCCAGCAGCAGAGAATCGCCATTGCCAGGGCCCTCTGTGCCCAGACCAGAATCATTTTGTTTGACGAGCCCACCTCGGCGCTGGATCCGGAGACGATTCAGGAGGTGCTGGATGTCATGATAAAGCTGGCGAAGGAAAATATTACGATGGTGGTGGTAACCCATGAGATGGGCTTTGCCCGCCAGGTGGCGGACCGGGTGGTCTTTATGTCGGACGGTCAGATTATTGAGGAAGGGACGCCGGAGCACTTCTTCCAGAATCCGGAGAATGAGCGCGTAAAGCAGTTCCTGGGTAAGATTATCCGATAGGATTTCAGACGGATTATCCGAAAGCGGGGATCTTTGAATGCCTCTGCCGGAAGGCGGGCATTTTGAGATAAATTTCAGATAAGAAGGAGGAAACGTTATGAAAAAGAAGTTGGCAATCCTGCTGGCAGGAGTGATGGTATTTTCCATGCTGGCAGCCTGCGGTTCATCCGGCGGCGGCACGGCCGCGGCAGACACGGAGACTGAGGCGGAGAAAACCACAGAGGAAGGTACAGAAGAGACCGCGGAGGAGACTGCGGCAGCCGATACAGAATGGCCTGAGGATGTGCAGGCGATTATCGACAGAGGGGTGCTCCGGGTAGGAGTAAAGAGCGATGTTATCGGTTTCGGATATCAGGATCCGCTTACCGGTGACTACAGCGGCATGGAGGTAGACCTGGCTAAGAAGATCGCGGATTATCTGGGCGTAGACGTAGAGTACACAACCGTTACGGCGGCTACCAGAGGAGAGCTTCTGGATTCCGGTGATCTGGATTGTGTGCTGGCTACCTTTACGATTACCGATGAGAGAAAAGACAGCTGGGATTTCTCCACACCTTATTATACGGACGCGGTTACGGTTCTGGTAGAGGATTCCAGTGGAATCACAGATTTGAGCGGACTTGTGGACGCTACGGTAGGCGTATCCTCCAGCTCCACTTCCGCGCTGGCTCTGGTGCAGGCCATGATTGACAAGGGGCTTATCAGCGGGGACGGCTTTGATCCCGGGACCTTTGACGCGTCCACCTGGACAGACGGCATCAATTTCCGCCAGTACAGCGATTATCCGGCCATCTCCACAGCCTTAAGCGCCGGTGAGGTAGACGCTTTCTGTGTAGACCGTTCTATTCTGGCAGCCTACAAGACAGAGGGACGTTCCTACATTGAGGATTCCTTCTCCCCACAGGAGTACGGCGTGGCGACAAAGAAGGGCTCCGGCTTCTCCGGTGTATGTGATGAGTTGGTTACCGGCTGGCTGGCAGACGGTACCATCGATGGACTGATTTCTGAATACGGACTGTAAGGAAAGTTTTCGGAAAGCCATCGGAAACCGGATGCGGAAACAGCGGATATCCCGGGGCCTGGCGCCCCGGGATACCCTCCTGTTTTCCCGGACTTTTTATCAAAGGGCAGGAGAGGACAAATCCCGTTTTTTGATAAGGAGCAAAAAAACAGCAGGGAGGAATCGTTATGGGAGGATTATTTTCAGCAGACGCGTGGGAGACGGTGTGGCGGTATCGGAGCACCTTCCTGCACGGGCTTGGCAATACGGTGCAGCTTGCCGTCTTTGCGCTGCTGCTGGCGCTTGTGCTCGGAATCCTGTTCGGACTTATGTCATCCGGCGGGAAAAAAGTGCTCCGGGCCGTGGCAAGAATCTATGTGGAATTTATTCAGAATACGCCGCTGCTGCTGCAGATGTGCTTTCTGTATTACGCGCTGGCCTTTTCCGGCCACAGTATCGGAATTCTCCGGACTGGTATGATTGCGCTGGGCGTATACCATGGGGCCTATATGTCGGAGGTTATCCGGGCGGGTATCCAGGCGATCCCGAAGGGCCAGACGGAAGCGGCCCAGTCTCAGGGCTTCGGATACATTGGAAGAATGTATTACATCATTCTGCCTCAGAGCATTAAAATCATTCTGCCGCCTATGGTGAATCAGGTGGTGAATCTGATTAAAAATACTTCCTGCCTGTATATTGTGGGAGGAGCAGATCTGATTTCCGTCACCTACAGCTTCGTGACGGGGGCAAACACGGGCGGCGCCTACGCCCCGGCCTATATCGTCAGCGGAGTCCTGTTTTTCATCGTGTGCTTCCCGCTGTCCACGCTGGCCAGCGTATGGGAGATCTCTCTGAAAAAGAGGGAAGCACAGGTAAACAAAAACCTGGCGGCAGGCACTGCCGCGGGAGCGGAAGAAGGGATGGTGTAACGTATGGATACTCTGGAAGCGAGCCTGTCAATGCTGACAAGCCAGGCAATTCTCTCATATATCCTGAAGGGAGTGGCGTTTACGCTTGTGATTGCGGTGACTGCCGTAATCCTGGGACTGCTTATCGGGTCCGTGCTTGCCCTGGTCCGCAACTACTGCAACAAAGGGGGAAACCGGGTCTTCAAATGGATCGCCACGGCCTACATTGAGATTTTTCGGAATACGCCGCTGCTTCTGTGGATTTTTATCTGCATTGTATTCTGTCCGGTGCCGGAATTTCTGGCCCACCCCATGTTCGGCCTTTCCTCCGTGGAGACCACCCTTCTGTACAAGGCGGTGGTGGCGCTGGTGCTTTTTACCTCTTCGGTCATTGCGGAAATTGTCCGCGGCGGCCTGAATTCCGTGGCCCATGGCCAGTTTGAGGCAGGGCATTCCCAGGGATTCAGTACGGTACAGATTATGATTTACATAGTACTGCCCCAGGCGTACCGGAATATCATTCCCACCCTTTTGAGCCAGGTCATTACCACCATCAAGGATTCTTCCTACCTGGCAAATGTGGCGGTGATTGAGCTGATGGCCAGAATCGGCCAGATCATGAGCGCGGCGGGCCGGTACAACGGCCTTGGCACCACCAATGTGTCTGATGTATTTGTGCTGTACGGATTCGCGAGCCTCATATACTTTATCATTAACTTTGCGCTGTCCTGTCTGGTGCGCTACATTCAGAAGCATAAGCTGAAAGCGCTGCCCGCGGGAGCATAAGACAGACCGGCCGGCGCGGAAATCAGGAGGAGAGCAGATGAAGCCTTATGTGATTACTCTTTCCCGGCAGTTTGGCAGTATGGGGCGTTCCATCGCCCAGGCCCTTTCCCGGGAGCTTCAGATTGATTTTTATGATCGGGATATCGTGGAGGAGACGGCCAAACGGCTGGGAATGCCGGTGTCCGTGATCAGTGATACGGAGGAAAATTCCAAATCCATTTATTTCAAACGGCTGTATCCACTGGGAATGGGCATTACCAGCTTCAAGGACGAGGTTTTCCTGGTGCAGGAAAATATCATACGGGATCTGGCTGATAAAGGTTCCTGCATCATCGTGGGGCGGTGCGCAGAAAGTATTCTGGCGGACAGGGAAAACCGCCTGAGCGTCTATATTTACGCGCCCTACAGCGCCAGATTTAAGAACTGTACGGAAAAGCTGGGGATGGATGAGGCTACTGCCAAAAAGATGATCCGTGAAGTGGACCGTTCCAGGGAGCTGTACCACAGACGCTACTGTCCGGAGTTCCGGGACGCTTTCACAGACCGGGATCTGATGATCGACAGCAGCCGGTTTGGCGTGGAGGGGACGGCGAAGCTGCTGGCCCATATCGCCAGAACCATGTTTGGGGATACAGAGGAGTAAGAGACGGTAATTTCCTTTTTCATAATAAAAGCGGAAACGCCCTGTCAGAATTCAGCATACGCAGCGCAGAACAGGATGCTGCATGCTGGATTTCCGGCAGGGCATTTCTATTTATCTTTTTAATCTTTCTGATAGGCGTAGGTCTTTCTGGCCACGCCCAGCTCCTCGTTGGCAGGAATTACATGAATCTTCACAGGGGAGTCGTCCCGGGAAATCACAGTATTGCTGCCGGTACAGCTCCGGTTCTTTTCCGGATCCAGAAGAATTCCCATATGAGTAAGCTGTCCGCAGACCTTTTCCCGGATATCTGCGCCGTGCTCTCCGATACCCGCGGTGAATACCAGATGGTCCAGACCGCCCAGCTCTGCATAATAAGAGCCGATGTAGCGGACGATGCCGTTGCAGAAGACATCGATGGCAAGGTGAGCCCGCTCATTTCCGGCTTCCGCCGCCTTCTGTACATCCCGCAGGTCGTTGCTGACTCCGGAGATGCCCAGAAGCCCGCCGTGCTTTGTGAGTCCGTCCAGCACCTCATCCAGGCTCATGCCTTCCTTCTGCAGGAAGGGAACGATGAAGGGATCGATGTCGCCGCAGCGGTTGGACTGGATGATTCCCACCTGGAGAGAGATGCCGAAGCTGGTGTCCACGCTCTTCCCGTCATCGATAGCGCAGAGGGAACCGCTGCCGCCCAGATGGCAGGAGATGGCTTTTCCGGTGCTGCCGTACATGTCAGCCAGCGTTTCAGCCACATAGCTGTGGGAGGCGCCGTGGTAACCCAGTCTTTCAATGCCGTAGGTCTCATACCATTCATAGGGAATGCCGTAGATTCTGCGCTCCATGGGAATCGTCTGGTGGAAGGCAGTCTCGAAAGCGCCTACCAGCATGGCGTCGGGCGTCAGTTTCTGAAACTGGCGGATGGCTTCCAGATAGGGCTTGTTGTGGGCGGGAGCCACCACCATATAGTCCTCCATGCCCTGAAGCACCTCCGGCTTCAGCTCGTGGATGCCGTAGTGGCCCTTGGAAAGAACCGTCTTAAAGCCCACCCGCTCCAGTTCAGCCAGGCTTCCCAGCACTCCGTGCTCTCCGCTTAAGATGTCGTCCAGGAACAGCTGGATGCCCTCCGTATAGGTGGGAACGGAAAGATTCTCTTTGAACAGGCGGAAGCCGCCCGGCTCGGAAAAATGGTAGATGGCCCGCTGTGTGCCTACCCGTTCCACCTTTCCTTCTGCCAGCACGGTCTCCGCGGGCATGTCAAACAGCTTAAACTTCAGGGAGGTGCTCCCTGCGTTGCATACTAATAATTTCATGTAAGTCCTCCAATACATTTCATAAAATGCGCGCCGGAGACTGTCAGACAGTACCGGCGGCAGCAGTATTTACCAATATCAGTATATCAAAATCCCCAATTATGTACAATACGAAAAGACAGCGCTTCGGCCGCTCAAGCGTTTTCCGGGATTCCCAGGCAGGCCTGGGCCATCACAAGGCCCGGGATGGAAAGCCCCAGGGTCAGAACCAGCGGGACGGTGGCAGGCAGCAGAAGAAACTGGGCAGCCAGAAGAACAGACCAGATCACAAGGCCGGCCAGGGTCTGCTTCATACGTTCCAGAGCGTGCCAGGCCGCGGCACGGAGCAGGGAAAAGTCCGGTCTGCCGGTTTTAAGCTTTCTGTTTTCCGGGAGCAGAAAAAAGAGGTGAAACGCGATCCCCGTAAAAAAGATGAGTCCCAGCAGAGAGAGAGCCGTAAAGGGTACCCAGAACCAGCTTTCCGCAGCCAGAGAGCCGTACCAGAAAAGGGAAAATCCCAGAACGGCAGTCCCGGCCAGCAGGAGGATTCCCCGGGGAAGAGCGGGAAGAAAGCAGGCGCGGAATGCCGCGAAATACCGGGGAAGCACCGGCTCGTCCCGCCTGCGCATGCGGACCATATCAGACAGGCAGGCGCATAAGGCCGCAAAAGACGGCCCGAAGGTGATAACAGGAAGGCTGGTCAGCAGAAAAATGAAATTGATCTGAACCAGCTGCCAGAGATTTTCATTTAATATGGAGAAAAAGCGGGCAGCAGGCCCTGGAGCGGAATGTGTATCATGCAAGGAAAATTCCTCCTTTGTACATTGGACTGTGTGCCGGCGGCGTAAGCGGGGCCGGAATATCATGAACCTGGAAACGGTATAAATTCCATATATAGAATATAGAAATTTGCCGGGGTCTGCAAGCGGAAAATGAAACTGCGCCTGCTCCCGGCGGAAATGGCAGAGCCTGTGGATTCCAGTCTTTCTGCCCTATGCAGAGATTTTAGAAAAAAACTGCACAAAATTCAGATGTAAAATTTTGATGATTTGACGAAATTGTCTGGAAATTGAAAGTTATACTTGCCTTTTTGGGAAAAAAGTACTATGATAAATACATAAGAACTGGAAACGTTTCCATGGAACGTTTCCAAAACGGGTTTCAGCCGTGAATTCCGGAGCATGTGCGCAGATGTTCCGGGAAGAGCGGCACATGGGGTTTTTAGTAAAACAGGAGGAAAACAGTATGAAAAAGAAACTTTTGGCCCTGACGCTTACAGGCGCTCTGGCAATGTCTCTGCTGGCTGGCTGCGGCTCATCAGGAGACACGGCGGCTACAGATACTACAGCGGCCGAAGACACAACGACCACAGAAGATACGGCGGCTGACACAACCAGCGCGGAAGGCTCCGTCTATTATCTGAATTTCAAGCCGGAACAGGATCAGCAGTGGCAGGATCTGGCGGCAGTTTACACAGAGGAGACAGGAGTTCCCGTTACCGTAGTGACAGCGGCGTCCGGACAGTATGAGACGACCCTGATGAGTGAGATGGGAAAGAGCGGCGCGCCCACATTGTTCCAGGTAAACGGACCGGTAGGTCTGGCGAACTGGAAGGACTACTGCTATGACCTGTCCGACAGTGACATTTACGGTGAGCTGACCAGTGATACCTACGCGCTGAAGGACGGCGACAAGGTAGCGGGTATCGGATACGTAATCGAGTCCTATGGACTGATTGTAAATACAGATCTTCTGGAGCAGGCCGGATACACCACAGATGACATTCAGTCCTTCGAGGATCTGAAGGCAGTGGCGGAAGACATTACCGCGCGCTCCGATGAGCTTGGCTTTGCGGCGTTTACCTCCGCAGGCATGGACAGCTCCTCTGACTGGAGATTCAAGACCCACCTTGCAAACCTGCCGATTTACTTCGAGTATCAGGACAGAGGAATCACCAGCACAGACGCTATTGAGGGAACCTATCTTGACAACTACCGGGCAATCTGGGATCTGTATATCAACAACAGCACCTGTGATCCGGCAGAGCTTTCCGCAAAGACAGCGGACGACGCTACCAGCGAATTCCTGAACGGCCAGGCAGTGTTCTATCAGAACGGCTCCTGGGAGTATGGGAATGTGGCAGGCGAAGGCAAATTCTCTGACGATCAGCTGGCTATGATCCCGATTTACTTCGGCGTAGGCGATGAGGCAAATCAGGGACTCTGCACAGGAACAGAGAATTACTGGTGCGTAAACAACCAGGCGGACGAGGCCGATATTCAGGCGACGCTTGATTTCATTTACTGGTGCGTAACCTCTGAGGAGGGAACCACAGCAATGGCTACTGACATGGGCTTTGTTATCCCGTTCAAGAACGCGCAGGAGCCCACAAACCTGTTTGTAAAGGAAGATCAGGAAATGACAGCTGCAGGCAAGACTCCGATTTCCTGGAACTTCACAACGATGCCTTCTGAAGAGTGGAAGAACGGCGTAGGCCAGGCACTGACCGCGTACGCGGCAGACCAGACTGACGCAAACTGGGACGGTGTTGTATCCGCGTTCGTAGATGGATGGGCTACCGAGTACGCTCTGGCAAACGGACAGTAAAACCGGCTGGCAGACAGTTATACAACATGGAAACATGAAAGAGCGAGGGGCGGGCAAGAGACTTGCCTGCCCCTTTCCTATGCAGCGGAGAATCCCCGGGCGGGATTTCTGATTAAAATGAGGTGAGGAATTATGGAAAAAGCGATCAAACGCTATTCTCCGATTTTTGTACTGCCGACGCTTCTGGCCTTCACCATCGGATTTATCATTCCATTTCTGGAAGGGCTGTACCTGGCCTTCTGTCAGTTTACGACAGTGCGGGACGCAGCCTTCATAGGTGTCGGAAATTTTAAAAGAATCTTTTCAGATACCACGTTTCTGCAATCCTTCAAATTCACCGTCCTGTTTGCGCTGGCGTCTATTATCATCATCAATGTGATTGCCTTCGGGCTGGCGCTTCTGCTGACACGGAATCTGAAGGGAACGAATATTTTCCGTACCGTATTTTTTATGCCGAACCTGATTGGAGGCATTGTGCTGGGGTATATCTGGCAGATTCTGATCAACTGCGTGCTGTCTCTGGTGGGAGAGCCGCTTCTGGCGCTGAACAGTACGGCCGGATACTGGGGACTGATTGCTCTGGTGAGCTGGCAGCAGATCGGTTATATGATGATTATTTACATCGCCGGGCTTCAGAATGTGTCTGAGGATCTTCTGGAGGCGGCGCAGATTGACGGGGCTTCGGCCTGGAAGACGCTCTGGAGAGTCAAGCTTCCGATGGTCATGCCGTCGATCACTATCTGTGTGTTCCTGACGCTGACGAACTCCTTCAAGCTCTTTGATCAGAGCCTGGCTTTAACTGGAGGCGATCCCAATCATTTGACGGAGACGCTGGCGCTGAACATATACTACACATTTTATTCACGGGCCGGAGCTCAGTGGAAGGGTCTGGGCCAGGCGAAAGCCGTGCTCTTCTGCGTTCTCGTGATTGTGATTTCCCTTCTGCAGCTGAAGGCGACCCGTTCCAAGGAGGTGCAGCAGTAAGATGGCAAAAAGAAAAAAAATCAGCAATATCAACTGGAGCATTCTGCTGACCATACTGGCTCTGCTGTATGTGTATCCGATCATTATGATCATTTTCAACTCTTTAAAACAGGAGACAGCGATTACGACGAACGGAGCATTTACGCTTCCCACATCGGAGACCTTCGCGGGGCTGGCCAACTATGTAAACGCCATTGAGTCCAAGGGCTTTCTTCAGAGCCTGGGCTACAGCCTTCTGATTACCGTTACCTCTGTGGCAGCGATTCTCATCTGCTGCTCCATGTGCGCCTGGTTTATCACGAGAGTGAAAAGCAAGATCTCACAGGCCTTGTATTTCCTGTTTGTGTTTTCCATGGTAGTGCCCTTCCAGATGGTGATGTTTACCCTGTCTCAGACGGCGGACGCTCTGAAACTGAACACCCCTTATAATATCTGGGTGATTTATCTGGGCTTTGGCGCAGGACTTGCGGTATTTATGTTCGCGGGCTTTATGAAATCTGTTCCGCTGGAGGTGGAGGAGGCATCCATGATCGACGGCTGCAATCCTCTGCAGACCTTTTTCCGGATCGTGCTTCCGATGCTGCGGCCCACCCTGGTGTCCGTGGGAATTCTGGAGGCCATGTGGGTGTGGAACGATTATCTTCTGCCCACGCTGGTTCTGGATATTAAGAAGTACAAAACCATTCCCATGCTGATCCAGTATTTCCGGGGAAGCTACGGAAGAGTGGAAATGGGACCGATGATGGCCTGTATTACGCTGACGGTCATTCCGATTGTCATTGTTTATCTTCTGGGTCAGAAGCATATCATCAAGGGAGTGGCAGCAGGAGCAGTAAAGGGGTAAAACCATATGACGATAAAAGACATTGCAAGAGAATCCGGTTACGCGGTGGGAACCGTTTCCCGTGTGCTGAATAACCGGCCGGATGTGTCAGAGAAGGCGCGGAAAAGGGTCATGGAAGTGGTGGAGAAATACAACTTCCGCCTGAACAATAACGCCAAGCATTTAAAGCAGCAGGTAAGCAGCGGGATCGTGATCATTGTGAAGGGCTCCCAGAACATGCTGTTTGCGGCCATTGTGGAAAGGCTGCAGCGGCTCATAGAAGAACGGGATTACGCGTTCCTGATTTACTATATCGGTGAGCAGGAGAACGAGGTGGAGCATGCCTGGCAGATCTGCCGGGAACGCCATCCCAGCGGAATCCTCTTCCTTGGAAGTGATTTAAAATTTTTCCGGGAGAGCTTTTCCCAGATTTCCGTGCCCTGTGTGCTGGTGACCAACTCCGGACGGGAGCTTGGGTTTGAAAATCTGTCCAGTGTCAGCACTGATGACGAGGCAGCCGCGGAAGCGGCCGTGGAGCATCTGATTTCCCTGGGCCATACAAAAATCGGGATCCTGGGAGGCTGGCGGGACAAATCCCGGGCGGCACACACCCGGTACACCGGCTGTGTGAGAGCATTTGAAAAGCACGGAATTCCCTTTTCCAGAGAGAAGCAGTATGTGCCGGCTCTGTTCGCAATGTCGGAAGGCTATGAAGCGATGGGACGCCTGCTTGACAGGATGCCGGATCTGACGGCTGTGTTTGCCATGGCAGATGTGCTGGCTGTGGGAGCGATCCGGGCGGTCCGTGACAGAGGACTGCGTGTTCCGGAGGATGTGTCTGTGGTGGGCTTCGATGGAATCGAGCTGGGAAGCTACCTGACCCCCAGCCTTGCCACG
This sequence comes from uncultured Merdimonas sp., assembly GCA_944375725.1. GTDB lineage: Bacteria > Bacillota > Clostridia > Lachnospirales > Lachnospiraceae > Laedolimicola. The sequence continues at coordinate 23,867 of CALWAZ010000026.1, forward strand.
ATCCGCCAGGACCGGGAGCGGATCGCTGACCGGAGTGTGGAGCTTCTGCTTTCCCAGATAGAAAACAGGGTAAGTCCGGAGCACGAACTGGTGCCTTTTCAGATCATCTCCGGGGAAAGCGCCCGGAAGCTTTAAGAGGACAGTGACTGTACGTCTGCGGCGCACAGAATAAGGAGGAAGAAACGATGGCAAGTATCACCTTTAAAAATGTGGTTAAAACATATGGAAACAATAATACGGTGATTCCTGATCTGAATCTGGAAATCAGAGATAAGGAATTTATCGTGCTGGTAGGTCCCTCCGGCTGCGGAAAGTCCACGACCCTCCGGATGATCGCGGGGTTGGAGGAGGTTACGGCCGGAGACCTGTATATCGGAGACAGAAGAGTAAATGATGTTCCGCCCAAGGACAGGGATATCGCGATGGTATTTCAGAGCTATGCGCTGTATCCCCATATGACCGTTTATAAAAACATGGCCTTTGGGCTGGAGCTGCGGAAAACTCCCAAGGATGAGATTGACAGAAAGGTCCGGGAGGCGGCTCATATTCTGGAGCTTGACGAGTATCTGAACCGGAAGCCCAGAGAGCTGTCCGGAGGCCAGAGACAGCGTGTGGCGCTGGGCCGGGCTATGGTCCGCGACCCTGCGGTATTCCTGCTGGATGAGCCTCTGTCCAACCTGGACGCCAAGCTGCGTACAGAGATGAGAAGCCAGATTTCGGCTCTTCATAAGAGACTGCAGACTACCTTCGTGTATGTAACCCATGACCAGACAGAGGCCATGACCATGGGCGACCGGATCGTGGTCATGAAGGACGGTGTGATTCAGCAGGTAGATTCGCCTCAGAATCTGTACAGTTATCCCTGCAACAAGTTTGTGGCAGGTTTTATCGGCTCCCCGCAGATGAACTTCCTGGAAGCGGGTGTGGAAAAAGAGGGCGCAGGTTATGTGCTGGTATTCGCCCAGAACCGGATTCCGCTTGTGAAGCCGGAGCTGGAACCCTATGTGGGAAAGAAAGTGATTCTGGGGATCCGCCCGGAGGATATCCACGCAGAGGAATCTTTCCTGGCCATTTCTGAAAAGTCGAATATACAGGCAAAGGTGGATCTGGCGGAGATGATGGGTTCGGAAATCTATCTGTATTTCACCTGCGGCGGCCAGAAGATGGTGGCCCGTGTGCCCTCCCGTACAGGAATCCATGCGGATGATGAGGTAAAGCTGGCTCTGGATGCCAACAAGATCCACGTATTTGACAGTGCGACAGAGGAAATTATCTGTCATTGACAGGAGGAAGCATTATGACAAAGCGTATGATTCTGCTTGACAGCGTCACACAGATCAAGGACTTTGTAAATTTGGTCTGCAGGTATCCGAATGATTTTGATCTGGTGTCCGGGCGGTTTACCGTCGATGCAAAATCCATTATGGGAATCTTTTCACTGGATTTGACCCATCCTCTGGAACTCTGCATTTACGGGGACCCCTCGCCGGAGCTTCTGGAGGCTCTGACACCTTACCTGGCAGATGAGGGAAGGGCGTGATACGATTTGAGAAGCAGTGGAGTATTGATGCATCTCTCTTCCCTGCCTTCGCCCCACGGGATCGGAAGTATGGGAGAGCCTGCCCGGCGGTTTGCTGATTTCCTGGAAAAGGCCGGGCAGAGTTACTGGCAGCTGCTTCCGGTCTGCCCCACAAGCTATGGGGATTCTCCTTATCAGTCCTTTTCCACCTATGCCGGCAATCCGTATTTTATCGATCTGGATGAGCTGGAAAAAGAAGGATATCTGAAGCGGGAAGAGTATGAGAAGACAGACTGGGAGTGCGGTCCGGATAAAATCAATTACGGCGCGCTTTATGAAAAGCGCTATCCGATTCTGAAAAAGGCGGCAGAGCGCTTCCGGGAAAATCCGCCGGAGGATTATGCGGAATTCTGCCGGGAAAATGCCCGCTGGCTGGATGATTACGGCCGTTTTATGGCCCTGAAGGATGCTCATGGCGGGGCGCCCTGGATGGAGTGGGAGCCCGGCCTGCGGAACCGGGACAGGCAGGCCCTGGAAGAGGCTGCTGCGCACTATGGAGATCAGATAGAGTTTTGGAAAATCTGCCAGTATCTGTTCTTCCGCCAGTGGAAAGCCCTGCGGGAATATGTAAACGGCCATGGAATCCGGATTATCGGAGATCTGCCTATCTATGTGTCTCTGGACAGCGTGGATGTGTGGGCACATCCGGAGCTGTTTCAGCTGGATGAGAACAAGGTGCCCCGAGAGGTATCAGGATGTCCGCCCGACGGCTTTTCCGCCGACGGGCAGCTCTGGGGAAATCCGCTGTTTGACTGGGATTACATGGCAGGGGACGGCTATTCCTGGTGGGCGGACCGGATCGGCTATCTCTGCCGGGTCTACGATGTGCTGCGGATCGATCATTTCCGGGGCTTTGATTCCTACTATGCGATTCCCTATGGAAGAAAGGATGCAAGAGAAGGCCGCTGGAGAGAAGGGCCGGGAATCGAGCTGTTCCGCGCTGTGGAAAAACAGATCGGACGCCAGCCCATCATTGCGGAGGATCTGGGGTATCTGACGGATTCGGTGCGCCGGCTCCTTGCAGACAGCGGCTATCCGGGAATGAAGGTGATGGAATTTGCCTTTGACAGCAGAGACGGAAGCGGTTCCGAATATCTGCCCCACAACTTCATCCGCCACTGTGTGGCCTACACAGGCACCCATGACAACGACACGATTCTTGGCTGGGCGGCAGCTGTCAGCCCGGAAGACTTCAGGCGCGCGTCAGAGTATCTGAGGCTTACGCAGGAGGAAGAATATCACTGGGGCATGATGCGGGCCCTCTGGGCCAGCGTCGCAGATCTGACCATCGTTCAGGCTCAGGATCTGCTGGGACTTGGAAGCGAGGCGCGGATGAATACGCCATCCACTGTGGGAACCAACTGGCTGTGGCGGGCGCTGCCCGGAAGCTTTACAGAAGAACTGGCCGGGAAGCTGCGGCATGAAATGGAGATTTATGAGAGATTGTAAATGAAGAAACGAATCACTGTTAATTAGAGACTGCCATTGAGAAACTGCCATTCTGAGGCGCGGAAAAGAAGCTGCCGGTCCGCGGAAAATGGCAGTCTCTTTTTTCGGTGTCTGGATTTCATTCAGTCCGGGAAGCAGACAACCGGGAAAAACGGCAGGAGAGGAAGCGGGAGCCTACATGGATGAGTCCCGCGCCTGTGAGAATCAGGCACAGGTAGAGAATGATTTCCGGCCCTCTTCCAAAGCGCCCCGCGACGCTGCGGAGTATTACCTGGGTGGACGGTTCCCAGGGGCTGATATAAAACATATCGATGGTGCCCTTGGTATGGAGCAGGCAGTTGAGAAGCTCTGCGATGCCGGTCAGCAGAAGGAAAAGCAGAGCGGGCGGCAGAAAGCTTTTCAGAGATTTTTGGAAGGAGAAGGAATCAGACACTGCCGGGAGTTCAGGTTGCACCGCGGGTTTGTTTACCGCGGGTTTGTTCCCCGCAGATTTGCGGGCGCTGCCTGAAAAGTGCAGGAAAAGTCCCAGAAAAATCATGGTAAAGTGCCAGAGATAGCTGTGCAGCGTCAGGACAGGAAGGGCATACTGCATGCCTGTCTGGTCCGCAAAGGCGAAGACGCCTGCCAGCAGTCCGAAGTCCGCCAGAAAGTCTGTGAGGGTCCGGATGATGAAGGCGCATGCCAGAGGATTCCCAGAGCTGCTGTTTTGAATTGGGCTGTAGATAGCTTTGTGGGCTTCTGCCTTCTGTGCAGTCCTGCGGCGGCTCTGCTGCCATGCCAGAAGAAGCTGCCGCAGGGGCAGCAGATAGAGGGGCATGCTGCAGAGCTGGAAAGGAAAATACCACCAGAGATAGGAGCCGCCGTTTCCGGCGGTCAGCAAAAGCTGCTTCCAGACCTCGGAGAGCGGGAGCAGGACGGCAGGAATATTCAGCAGAAGATTCTGTTTTGGCTCTGCCAGGCGGCTGGCCGCGAAAGCAGCCAGCGCGGAGAGGAGAAAGCCGATGAGGAAGATGAGCATAGGACGAACCTCTTTTAACGTGGTGGTTTTATGTATAGTATAACACATGCGGATATGGCAGGAAACGGGGGAGGAGAAAAGTCAATTATCAAAAGAAAGAACATTTTCGGGAATTGAAGTTGAAGATAAAGAACTGGGAGCTTTTAAGAGATATGTACAGCAAAAGACGGATAATGAATTCCGTAATAATACGATTGAAAAAGTGCTTAAACTTTTTTCGCGCTATCGATATGAATATAGCTTCAATCGAAGGAATATTGCGGATTTATTTTCCATATCAGAAAATGGCGCATCTGCTTTCCTGAAAAAATTTATTGATAAAGGCATTATTGGTAAAAGGAAGAAAGATGAATACTATTTTATTCATCCTGAAGAATAGAATCAGTCAGGTACTTTTTGGAAACCGTCCATAATTTTCATGGCGTATAAAAATCCTCCATTTACAGAATACTATTTCCAGAATTGAAAAAGCACTGTAAATGGAGGAATATTTTTATGAAAGCTACAGGAATTGTCAGGAGGATCGATGACCT
>CALWAZ010000027.1 GCA_944375725.1 uncultured Merdimonas sp.
TGGAGCTTGTCCGCAAAACCATTCATATGATCCGGCAGAAGGGAAAAGCCGTCAGCCAGATGACGCTGGATGATGATTACAATATTCCGGAAGCCATGCCGGATGCCGGCATGATTGTACAGGAAAAAGGAAAAATAGACATTGAGGAAATCAAGGCGGAAAACGGCAGGGTGCTGATCCGCGGCTCTTTAAAATTCTTCATCCTCTATATGGACGACGCGGAGGAGAGCAGTCTACATAGCGTGAAGGGCCAGATTCCCTTTGAGGAAACCATGAACGTAGAAGCGGCAAACGACGGCGACAGCCTGAAGCTGGACTGGATGCTGGAGGATGTGTCCGCGGTTCTGATCAATTCCCGCAAATTCGGCATCAAGACAGTGGTCACTCTGGAGCTTGCCGTGGAAGAGCTGAAGGATGAGGAAGTACCTGTGTCGGCAGAAGGAGCCGAAGGAACCCAGGTGAGGACCTGTCCGCTGTCCGCCGCGGCTCTGACAGTCCGCAAACGGGACACCAGCCGGATCAAGGACGAGATCATTCTTCCGGCCAATAAGCCAAATATCCGCCAGGTCATCTGGCAGGATGTGGTGATGCAGGGTACGGAGCTCAGACTGGGCGAAGGAGAAATTCTGGTAAAAGGCGAGCTGGTGGTGTTTCTCCTTTATGAAGGAGAGGAGGATTACGGGAAAGCCAGCTGGCTGGAGCAGACTCTTCCTTTCAGCAGCCGCGTGGATGTAAACGGCTGCCAGGAAGGCATGCTGGGAAGCCTGAAGCTGGAGCTGGCAAACGCGGATCTGGAAATCAAGCCGGATTATGACGGCGAGCTGCGGGTCATCAATATTGACGCGGTGCTGGAGCTGGATATCCGCATTTACCAGGAAGAAAAGCTGGATATGATCTGCGATCTGTACAATCCCGGCCTGGAACTAAAGCCCTCATCGGCTCCTGTGGTATATGAAAGCCTTCTGGTGAGCAACGCGTCCAAATGCCGGGTAACGGATCGTCTGAAGACCGGCAGCCAGGAGCCCTCCATTCTCCAGATCTGCCATGGAAGCGGAGAAGTCAAGGTGGATGACTGTACCATTACGGAGGACGGTATTCTGGTGGAAGGAGCAGTGCAGGTCCGGATCCTCTATGTGACCGCAGACGACAGCCATCCCATGCTCTGCCTCAAGGGCAGCATTCCCTTTGAGCACCGGATCGAGGCGCCGGGAATCAGCAGGGACAGCGTCTATTACCTGAATTCCTGGCTGGAACAGCTTTCTGTGGATATGGTCAGCAGCGGGGAGGTAGAAGTAAAAGCAGTGATTCTCATAAATGCTCTAGTCTTCGCCCGCCGTTCCATGGACTGCATCACGGACGTGGAGGAGAGCCCTCTTGATCTAAACGCGGTCAAAGCCCTGCCGGGCTTCCTGCTCTATGTGGCGCAGCCCTCGGATACCCTTTGGGATGTGGCCAAAGCCTACCGGACCACGGTCAGCCGGATCTGCGAGCTGAACGGCCTGCCTTCGGAGGACATCAGGCCGGGCCAGAAGCTGATTCTGGTGAAGGAGATGGGAAGGGAGATGGAGAAAGAAAAGAGCTGATATGTAAGCATCTGTTCCATGTATGAATCAGGACTGTGAAGCAGTCACTCCGCCCACATAAGCAGTCTCAGCTCCGTAAGGAGCGGAACTGGAGCCTCAAAGAGGCGACGAGTGCGCATGTGGGCGGGTGGCTGTGAATAGTAACAAGGATTTGGAAAACCCGCTCTTTTCATCAAAATATTTTTATGATTTTACGAACAATTCTCTGTCTTTCTGGCGTACTTACTCATCCGGCTGCTGTCCATCGTGGGCTTTCCACTGGCATTCCGTCAGCCGCATATCTGAAAACACAGCCGTAAAGGAAGAATCCTCTGGGGAGCAGGCATAGATTCCGAATCTGATTTTCCCTTCTCCGCGGAACATATGGCAGATTCTCATCTGTGAAAACTTTTCTCCGTCAGAAGAACATTCCACGCAGTAATCATCCTCTCTCCGACTGAACCGGTACCACATGGACTTGACAGACGCGTTGATTTCCGTGGTTGCCCAGTCCGAGTATCCGTTATTGGTGACGACACTGCCCAGATGCTGATATTCGTCATTTTCATATTCAATCGAGGCTTTCAGCCAGTTTTCACTGTCCAGATACATCACGATGCCGCACTGGTCAAAACGGTGATGGCTCTCCTCAAAAGAGGTTTTGACAGTAAAGCTGAAATATTTCTCCTCTGTCTCCATCTGAAAGACCGGAGCATTATCATTTCGAAAATGATAATAGGTTCTCTGCCACAGATCCGTATGTGGTTTTGTGGTAATCTCGATTCTATTATCGGATATTTTGTAATTTTCCGGTTTTCGTGTCCATTGAAATCTGCTGAAATCCATAGTTTCCTCCCTGACAGTTTATGCTGTTTATTCCCGTGTGCCTGCATCGGGGTATTTGAATGATTTTATAATTTAAGAAAGCATCTAATCCAGATATAAAATTCCCTGATCCACGTAACCGATGCTGTACCAGGGCAGTTCCTCCGGATTGTATTCGTCCAGATATTCCAGTTCTCCAGAGGCTCTGGAGATTCGGAAATACCGGTACTCGTCCAGAAGGGTGTATCCGTAGAGCCAGTCTTCGTCATAGGTCAGCCCCGTGGCGCTTACTGCCTCGGGAAAGGTGAAGAAGAGGGAGCTCTCATTGGTGGAAAAGGAGTAAAAATTAATGGTAAAGGAAGGCTCTGCCCAGTAATAGATGCCTTCTTCGGTAACCAGAAACAGGTCATACGCCGGAAAAAGAAGCGTTTTTCCGCTTCCGTCCGGATAACTTACATAATAATTCCGGCTGATTTCATCATTAGGCTCAGAAAACAAAATGCAGCCGTTCAGCAGCAGAGCGCAGTCCGGAGTAGAAAGAGCTTCCCGGGGCAGACCAGCGGCTGAGCTGTGTTCTTCCGCGTACTGATATTCGTTGGCCAGGCGGCAGACAAATTCAGGCGATGATTCATCAAGCTGTGTTTCCGGTTCTCCCGCACTGTTCAGTTTCCAGCCTTCATAGCGCATGGCCGACTGGGAACCGGCAATATGGAAATACAGAACAGAGTCATAGATGGTAAGATTCAGCACATGATCGCCTGTCTCCATCAGCTCTTCACAGGTGCCGCCGTCCAGGTCAAAACGGCACAGAGTCTTTGAGGCGGCGGGAGTATCTGCGTCCTCTATATTGGTAAACCGCAGAAAATAGAGATAATGGTCATAAATGTCAATACTTTGCCCGACAGCGCCGGATACATCATAGACGAGCGTCCATTCTGTGCTGTCCGGTCCATGCTTCTCCAGGCCTTCCTGACTCAGCCGCCAGGCTTGTCCATTCCGGTATACGATCTCCTTATTGTAAGGATTGGCATTGAGAATCTCTTCTTCGGAACGGCCATCCGCAAGACTGGCAAGGACAGCCAGCGGGGAAGAGGAATCCACTTCAGGCATATCGGTGCTGTTTTCTGATTCGGTTTCTGCCTGAAAAGCCGGTTCTTCTGGTGAGTCCGTCTTTTCAGAACTGCTTTGTCCGGAAGAAGACTCCGGCTGAGAGATTGTACAGCCCGCCAGGAGAACGGCGGACAGCAGTACAGCAGTCCAACATCTTTTCATAAAACCTCCTGTAAAATAGTATTTCCCATAACACCTTCTGTTTTCATGTGCCCCGCATCAGAGCACTTTGTCTTACAATATTATACTATAAGCGGAAAGAATGAGACAGCGGCACGCAAAAATTTTAAAGAAACTTTAAGAAACCAGTGAATTACAGGATGAAGAAAAGGGATAAGTATTGTAAAATATAAAAAGAAACACAGGGAGGGGGTATAAGCAGTGAAAACGAAAGAAACTCTTTTTCTGTTTATATTGGCAGCTGTTCTGGTATTTGGAGGCTGCGGGGGAAGCGGGCCGGAAATGGAAGGCCAGAATACAGAAGCAGAAGCAGAGGAAGAGTCAGAAGAAGCAGAACGGTTAAAATGGGTAAACCATTATTATAACCGGGGGCTTTATGAGAAAGACGGTTTTATCTACCGGCAGTTTTCTGATGGATTGTACAGAAGACAGAAAGGGAGCGGATACTGGGAGCAGCTTTGCGAAGTTCCCATAAATCTTGGAAGAGGCCTTACCGGGTATGGGGACAGACTGTATTTTACCTGTTGTCCGGAAGCCGGAGAGGCGCAGCGCGGAGATGTGGACAATACTCTCTTTTATCTGGATCTGAATACAATGGAATCTGGAGAACTGCTTTCGGAGGAAAAAGCGATTATTACCGCCGCTGTGTATGAGGACTGCCTGTATATTCAGAGGACCGGAAAACAATGGGTCGTATATGAAGGATACCGCCTGAACGGGGATGGAGAGATTGCGGAGACCCTGGACCCGGAGGAGAACAGTT
>CALWAZ010000028.1 GCA_944375725.1 uncultured Merdimonas sp.
TTATCTCTGCGTCTATTTTGCCCCGAAGCGGCGCTTCAACTGCCTGCGCCTGGACTGCATCTTCAAGCCAAAGCTTCTTGCCGTCTGCCCGGAATATGAACGTTACAGAGAAAAGCTCCGGCAGAACCTTCCCCATTGCTGGGGCGTATCCTTCGGAGGCAGAAGCCGTATGGAGACCCTGTCCATGAAGCTGTACATAAAGGAAGCCTGTGAAGGTCATATCATCGGACGCCTGCAGCGGGAAGGACGCGGCGGGGAGCTCCTGCGCATCCGCGAAAATGTCTGGCTTTACACAGGAAGCTTTTTTGACACCAATGAAATGCTGCCCTGGATCAAATCCTTTACAGGCCGGATTCTTGATCTGCAGTGCACCAATCAGGCCGTGCTGGACAAGGTGACGGCCGATCTGGAAGCCATGTATCAGATGTACGGAAAGGAGGAGGAAGATGATGCCGCAGAAAGAAACCATTGAAAATTTATCTTTATTTGAAGAAATATACGGCTCCTATTTTCAGGCGGTGCGAAGTGTCCTGGAGCATGCCTCCTTCACCCCGCTTTCGCTGCAGGACATGTATGGGCTTGTCCGCTCCTGCGCCTTTGAAGGAAGTGCTTCCGGCATAGTCCCGAAGCTCACAGACGGCCCCTGGTCCTCCCTTCTTGAAAAAACAGGGGAGAAGACCTGGAAAAGCAGGCTGAAATCCTCTTCTCTGAAGCCGCCTCTGACCACCCTCCAGAAATCCTGGCTCAAGGCCCTTCTCTCAGACAGGCGCTTCCGCCTCTTTTTCACAGAGGAACAGCTGGAAAGGCTTTCTGAAGATCTGCAGGAAATTCCGGCGCTCTATGAGCAGTCTGACTTCCATTACTTTGACCAGTATGCAGACGGCGATCCCTATGAGGCAAATGAATACCGCGCTGTGTTTCAGACCGTTTTAAATGCCCTGACCGAAAACAAAGCGCTCTTTGCCGCCTACGAGGGTGGAAAAGGGAACTCCATGACGCTGGAGGTTCTGCCCTGCCGTCTTCAGTATTCCCAGAAGGACGACAAATTCCGCCTTCTGTCCGTCAGCTTCCGCCGTGGTCGGATCGGTTCTCCCACCATACTGAATCTCGGCCGCATAAAGGCCTGCCATCTGTCCCGGACTCCGGTACCGGAGCGCTTCGATCGGAACCGTTTTATTCTATCAGAGCAGCAAAATGAACCGGTACGCATCCGCATCGAAAATAAGCGAAACGCTCTGGAACGGTGCATGCTCCATTTCGCCAATTACGAAAAGCAGACTGTTTATGAGCCTGACACGGACACCTGGCTGTGTTCCCTTTTCTATGATCCGTCGGATGAAACGGAACTTCTGATCGAACTGCTTTCCTTCGGCCCGGTCATCCGGATTCTCGGTCCGGAAAGCTTTCTTAAGCAGGTGCGCGAACGGGTAAAGCGGCAGCATGAGCTGTTTTACGGCGCTGTTCAGGATACTCAGGATTCCTTTTAATAAAGCTGTAAAAAATTATCAAAGCAACAAACAACTGCCAGTGTATTCGCCTGATTTTTTCACATAATAACTCCTGTAACAAACAACAACAAACGGCAGACAGCCGCCTTTTCAAATCAACTTCAAGGCAAATTATTTTCTGTCTGCAGTAAGGAGGAGTTTATTATGTCCAGTAGATCATCTAACACCGCATCAGTCCCGGAGGCAAAGGGCGCACTTGACAAGTTCAAGTACGAGGTAGCCAGCGAGCTTGGCGTACCCCTGACCGACGGCTACAACGGAAACCTGACTTCCAAGCAGAACGGCTCCGTTGGCGGCTATATGGTTAAGAAAATGATCGAGGCTCAGGAGAGACAGATGGCCGGCAAATAAGCCTGGACGTCTCAGCCTGAAATTTGAAACAAAAAACGTAAAATAGAAAGAAACGCGGCTTCCCGGTTTATCCTTCCGGTGCCGCGTTTTCTTTCGGTATGCTGTCGACAGATTCATGGAGCTTTCAGACAGTGATATCAGAGTAAAACAGCTCATGCTGTCTGCGGACGCGTTCCCGCACCTGCCGGAGAAAGTCTTCCGGGCCCAGAATCCGGATCACGGGGCCAAAGGAGAGGAGTTCAATCAGCAGTTCGGTCTCGTCCGCCGGATCGTAGTACAGAGAACAGAGCCAGGTATCTGTGTCAGGCTCATAGACAGTCTGCTTTTCATAATTGGCAAAATGAAGCATGCAGCGTTCCAGGGCATTCCGCTCGTTTTGGATGCGGATGCGCACCGGATCGCATTTGGAAGCAGAAAAATCCGGATAGCTCCAGTCAAAGCGTTCCGGAACCGGGGACCGGGACAGATGGCAGGCAGCGATGCGGCCCAGATTTAAAATAGTGGGAGCTTTGGGCCTGCCATGGCGGAGACTGACGCAGAGAAGGCGGAATTTATCGTCCTTTGGGGAATACTGAAGGCGGCAGGGCAGAACCTCCAGCGTCAGATGCCTGCCTTTCCCTCCCTCATAGGCCGCAAAGAGAGGGCGTTTTTCTGTCATGGCTTTCAGTACGGTCCGGAAGATTTCACGGTATTCCAAAGTCTCATAAGGGTCCCCGTCTGCGTACTGGTCAAAGTAATGAAAATCAGAGAGATCATAAAGAGCTGGGGTATCCGACAGATCTGCGGAAAGCTGCTCCAGCTGTTCTTCTGTGAAGAAAAGACGAAAACGGCTGTCGGAAAGGAGCGCCTTCAGCCAGGCCTTCTGAAGGGTGGTCAACGGCGTTTTGAAAGAAGAAGCCTTCAGCCTGCTTTTCCAGGTTTTGTCTCCGGTCTTTTCCAGAAGAGAAGACCAGGGGCCTTCTGTAAGCTTTGGCACAATACTGGCTGCGCTTTCCTCAAAGGCGCAGGAGCGTATCAGGCGGTACATGTCCTGAATCGTGAGAGGAGCGGCGGAAGCCTGCTCCAGAATGCTCCGCACAGCCTGAAAGTAGGAGCCATAAATTTCTTCAAACAGTGACAGATTTTCAAAGGCTGTGTCCGGCCGGTTCTTCAAAGCCATCGTCCTCCTCCTTTCCATACATCTGATACATGGTTTCCAGATCTGCCGTGGCCTTATCCAGCACAGCCTGGTTTGTGCACTGCAGATCGAGAATCCGTCCGGTAAAGGATTTGATCCAGGGCAGCATCTCGTTTGTGTCGAAAAAGGTCCCGGTGTAAAGCCAGATATTTTCACGGACGCGTTCCACCTCTCCGCCCCGGCCTTCCCTCCGGAGGCGGCTGATGATATGGCTTTCCTTTGTCTCATCAATATAGAGCTTCATGGACAGGGTTTCCAGACGGCTCCGCCCGCCAAAGGACACGCCCCAGCAGTGGGAAAGGTTCCGGTCAAGCTTTTTTCGGAAAAAATCATATTCGGCGCAGACATCAAGAAGCTTCGGCTGAAAGATGCAGTCCAGGCGCAGGCAGTTAAAGCGGTGTTTCGGGACAAAATAGACGCAGAGATAGCGTCTTCCGGTCTGGGTGCTCACAAAAATCCGTAAGGGAAGGCCCTCCAGGGTGACAGATTTTCCGGAGCGGCTACTGTGGTTTTCAAAGGAAAGAAAACGATGCTCCCGCATGGCGGTAAGAATAGTAAGCAGCACTCCGTCCTCCAGGGTGTGTACCATGAAATAATGCTTCCAGCAGAACAGATCGTTGGATGCGGATTCCCGGTCCAGGAGGGTGCTTCCGATTACGCCAAAAGGCGCGGCTTCGGAACAGAATTTCACAGCGTTTAGAAGGGGGTCCAAAAGAGGCGGCTTTTCCAGCGCCAGGGGCTCTGCCAGATGATAGACAAAGGATTTTCCTGATTTTTCAGCGACAAGAATTCCCAGTTTTTCGTACTCTCTGCATTTGAGACGGATGATCTGGGCGTCCAGCTCCTCCCCGTACTGAAGCGAAATGGCATCGCAGATCTCCGGCACAGTCATGGCGTTTCCTTCCGAAAGCAGGTCCAGAAGAAAAAAATGCAGCAGAAGATCCCGATCGGTGAAGCTTTTGGATTTCCAGGCGGCATAGAGGGGATTGGAGCGGATCTGCTTGCTGTCCATGCGGATGGAGACCTGTTTCCCCTTGGATGTGTAATCGGAACAGATATAGCCGGACAGATAGTTTTCGATCCGGCGGCGTTCATTGTCATAGGTGCGGCCGCTTTTCTCCCCAAATTCTCCCCGGACCTTGAAGCCGTAGAGGAAGAACTGGCGCATGTAGTCGCGGACGCGGTCAAAATTTTTGATTAATTCCTGAAAACCGGACATGGACAGACTCCTTTCCCATAAGTAAGAAAATTATAAGGCAGAATGTGCCTGCATGCAAGAAGAAGAAGCGGAAGGCGGAATCCGGGTCTGTTTTGTGTAACCTCGCATCTTTTTTTAGATGATTCTGCCATTTTATTTTCCTATAATAGAGAACGTAACGAAGAGGGAAGGAGAGTGAAAGGAATGTTTGTGTTACAGAATGAGACGGGACGTTATCCCTTAAAAATATGGCTGGAAAGCGAAAAGGATCTGGAGGCCTCCTGCAGAGAGCAGGCGTATCATCTGACAGAGCTTCCCTTCCTGAGAGGCTGGGTCTGCCTGATGCCGGACACCCACGCGGGAATGGGAATGCCTATCGGCGGCGTCATCGCCGCGAAGGATGTGGTTGTTCCCAACGCGGTGGGCGTGGATATCGGCTGCGGTATGGCCTATGTGCGGACCAACGTACCGGTTTCCGTGTTAAAGGAGACTATGACAGGCAGCGGAAATCTGGTGCAGGGAATCGTGGGGGATATTCTCCGGAATATTCCGGTGGGATTTGCCCATCACAAGACAGCAATGCCCTGTTATACTCTTAACCGTGCCATGGAGGAGCTTTCCCTGTATGAAGCGGATGCAGAGCTACTGGGCCAGCTGGAAGCAGGATATTTTCAGATCGGAACACTGGGAGGCGGCAATCATTTTATTGAGCTTCAGGAGGATGAGGAAGGGCTGCTGTCTGTGATGATTCACTCCGGAAGCCGTCATTTCGGAAAGGCGGTCTGCGATTATTTCCACCAGAAGGCCAGGGAGCAGAACCGGCGCTGGTACAGCCAGGTGCCGGATGAATACCGGCTGGCGTTTCTGCCCACGGACACGCCGGAGGGCCGGCAGTATCTGAACTGGATGGAGCTTTCCCTGGAGTTTGCCAGGGAGAATCGGGAAAAAATGATGCTGGCCGTAAAGGCGGTGCTGGAAAAATGGATTGGCCGGTATACGGAGGTTTCTCTGGAATACCAGGAGGAAATCAACTGCCACCACAATTACGCGGCTCTGGAGGAGCACCTGGGAGAAGAGGTGTGGGTGCACCGCAAAGGCGCTGTCCGGGCCGGAAAGGGTGAGCTGACTGTGATTCCCGGAGCCATGGGGTCTTACAGCTATGTGGTGCGGGGACTTGGGAATCCGGAGAGCTTCTGTTCCTCTTCCCACGGCGCGGGCCGGGCCTATTCCCGGAAAGGGGCCATGGACGCATTTACCTGTGAGGAGGTTATGGTGGATCTGAAGGAGAGAGGCGTGGTGCTCGGCAAAAAGAACAAAAAGGATGTGGCCGAGGAAAGCCGTTTTGCATACAAGGATATTGACCGGGTGATGGAAAACCAGAAGGATCTGGTGGAACCGGTCCGCAGACTCCGCACCATAGGCGTGGTAAAAGGATAGAAATAATTTCAAAATGCTTTCTTTCGGAGCGGAACGCTCCGGCAGAAATAGATTCCGCTTTTTCCTGAGGCTTCAGGTTTTCATGCCTGGGCGGTGCGGCGGACCGGATAGGCCGATGGCATACCGAAAACAGCGGAAAAAGGATACGATATTTCGGAGGTTCGAATCCTCCCCTGTGAGAGAACAGGTGGCTGAGTGGTAAAGGCAATCGTCAACATTGGAACAGGCGGTTCAAATCCGCCACATTTACAGCGTCTGGCTGTATCCAGAAAAGGAAGCCAGGTGTCGGGGGTGTTCCCCGCGGGACTGGACAGAGCATGGAAATGGATGATTCGAAAGAGGAGTCCGTTCCTGTTCCGGCTCAGAGACCGGGCCTTCGGAAATGGCAGCACAGGGCAGAATCCCGGAAGAGAAGAAAAGAAGACAGCTCCCAAGCGGTTCCGGAGAACCGGTTTTTCCGGCTGCAACACGAGTCCTCTTCTTTTCAGACTCCGGAGCGCTCTGTCCCCGTTTCCGGGGCGGGAAACCCCGGGCGCGCTTCCACAGAGCAGGAGATTCCGGCTGAATATTCCAAATATTCCGGGATGGCCTGCGGCATAAAGGAGGAAAGACATGAAGTATGTGATTAAGGCGCAGGAATGCGGTTATCTTTTTAAAAATGGTATCCTGAAGAAAATTTTATTTGCGGGCAGGTACAGAATTTCCCCTCTGTTTGGTGAGGAGCTTAAAGTAACGGAGATGATGGGAAAGGTGGACACCAAAGGCCTGCCCGCAGAAGTGCTGATGGAGCAGCCGGAGTTTGCCTCCCGGGTAGTCCGCGTGCAGATCCCTGATGACTGCATTGGCTTTCATATGGTAAACGGAGTCTATAAGCAGGTGATTATGGAGGGCGAGGCGCTCTACTGGAACGTGTTTGAAAAAAATGAAATCCGGCTGGTGAATGTGACCGGCACGGAAATCACTGAGGACCAGGTTCCGGCCATGTACCGCCATCTGCTTCCGGCCAGGCTTTACAAGAGACTGGCTGTAGGAGAGGGAGAGACAGGACTTTTGTACATAGACGGCCAGTTTGAAAGACAGCTTTCCCCCGGCACGTATTTTTACTGGATCTACGCCCATGAGGTGGTTATGAAGCTCTACAGCCTGAAGGTGCAGCAGCTGGAGATCTCCGGCCAGGAGATTCTGACTGCCGATAAGGTAGGTGTCCGCCTGAATATCCTGTGCAGCTACCGGATTACAAAGCCGCTGGAGCTGGCGCGGAAGACGGACAATGTGGCAAATCTTCTGTATACAAGAATTCAGCTGCTGGCCAGAGAGTATATCGGCGGATTCCGCCTGGATGAGCTTCTGGCCCGGAAAGAGGAGATCGGCGGATTTCTGATGAAGCAGATCCGGGCGGCTCAGGAGGAATACTGTGTGGAGATCCTGAACGCCGGAATCAAGGACATCATACTTCCCGGCGAGATCCGGGATATCATGAATACGGTGCTGGTGGCGGAGAAGAAGGCCCAGGCAAATGTGATCATGCGCCGGGAGGAGGTGGCTTCCACCAGAAGCCTTATGAACACGGCGAAGCTGATGGAGGAGAACAAGGTCCTCTACCGCCTAAAAGAGCTGGAGTACCTGGAGCGTATCTGCGACCGGGTGGGTTCTATCTCCTTAAGCGGCGCCGGCAATGTGCTGGAGCAGCTGGCGGCGCTGGCTCTGCCGAAGGCCTGACAGCTTTCGGCAGAGCTGCCAGGCAGAATCCTCCTCCGGTCCGGCCGGCCGAAATTTTACTGTTGAGAAAATCCTTCATTAATGGTAAACTGGAAAAAACGTCGAAAGATGTTTAGTAAAGGCTGGAGGAAAGATAAGATGAAGAAACTGATGGTAAAAAAAGGATCTACCTGTATGGCATGTCTGGAGTGCGTGAGAGCCTGCTCTGAGAGCTTTTATAAGGAGTTCGATCCGGACAAGTCCTGCATCCAGGTAGTAGAGAAGAAAAGCGTGCGCCCGCTGGCATGTCCCCAGTGCGGAAAATGCGCGGAGGCCTGTGAGGCCGGAGCGATCAAGCAGAACGCAAAGGGTGTGTACATGGTAAACAAGAAGCTGTGTACCGGCTGCGGAAAGTGCGTGGAGGCCTGTCCGTTCGGCCTGATGGTAAAGGCGGAGACTTCTCCCACCGCGTCCAAGTGCATTGCCTGCGGTATCTGCGCGAAGGCCTGTCCGATGGATGTGCTGGAAGTAGTGGAGGCTTAAAAAGAGAAAAAGCTTTTTTGAGTTTACAAATCAGGATGGGATGTTCCGGGAAACCGGGGCATCCCTTTTTTGATAGAAAAGGCGACGCAGCTTTTCGCTACTATACAGAAAAGAACCTGTGTGATATGATAAAAAAGACACCGGCTCCTTTCAGGGGATGTCTGTGCCGGTATTTCATTCAAAAAAGAAGGAGTGAAAATCATGGAGATTTACATCATCCGCCATGGAGAGACTGACTGGAATAGAAAGCATCTGCTCCAGGGCGCGACGGATATCCCGCTGAATCAGAATGGAATCGATGTGGCGCGTCTGACCGCGGAAGCGCTGAAGGACGTTCCCTTTGATGTGATTTATACAAGCCCCCTGAAGCGTGCGGTCCAGACCGCGGAAATCCTGCGCGGGGATCGGGACATTCCGGTTATCCGGGACAACAGGCTGAAGGAAATCAGCTTCGGCCCCTATGAGGGCCTTTGCTGCGCCAGAGAGGGCTACAGTATTCCGGATCCGGAGTTCGTGAATTTTTTCCAGGATCCGGCCCATTACAATCCGCCTGAGGGAGGGGAATCCATTGCGGAGCTCTGTGTACGGACTACAGATTTTCTCACAGAACTGATCGAGAATCCGGAGAACCGGGATAAAACCATTCTGCTTTCCGGGCATGGAGCCTGTGTCAAGGGCCTGCTTTCCAGCCTGACAATCGCGGATCTGAAGGATTTCTGGAAGGGCGGCGTACATAAGAACTGCGGCGTATCTATCGTGGAAGTAAAGGACGGAAAAGCAGAGGTTCTGCAGGAGAATGTGATTTATTATGACGAAAAAAAGAGTACGAGCCTTTTCGAATGAGCAGCTTTCCGCCATGAGAAAAATTTATGTTTTGTCTCCGGCGGGAGAACTGGAGCTGACTGCGGATGAAAAGGGCCTTTGCAGCCTGGCCTTTGGGCGGACTGAAAAATACGCGGCTGTCCCGGAGGAAGAGACACCGGTTCTTGCGAAAGCAAGGAAGGAGCTTCGGGAATATTTTGCGGGGGAACGGAGGCAGTTTGAGGTGCCCTTATCCCTGTACGGCACGGAGTTTCAGCTCCGGGACTGGCAGGCGCTGCAGGCGATTCCCTATGGGGAGACGAGAAGCTACGGGGAGATTGCCCGGCAGATAGGATGTCCCAAGGGAAGCAGGGCGGTAGGAATGGCGAACCGCAGTAATCCCATTGCCATTATCATTCCCTGCCACCGGGTAATCGGGGCGGATGGGAGTCTGACCGGGTATATGGGCCCTAACAAATCCCTGGATATCAAGGAATATCTTTTAAAACTGGAAGGAGCGCTGTAAAGCGGAACAGATGGAGCAGGACACGGGTATGGAAAACAGAAAAACACAGGATGCAAAACCACAGGACATAAAATTACAGGGAGCAGAGGATCTGACGGAACGGCTGCGGGAGCTGGCGGATCCGAAATACAGGGATTTTCACAGCAGGCTGCTCCCGGGAACGGACAACGTGATGGGCGTGCGCACGCCGGAGCTCAGAAAGCTGGCAAAGGAGATCATCAAAGGAGACTGGGAGACTTTCCTGGAGAAAAACGACCGCTCCTGGTATGAAAATGATATTCTCCAGGGCCTGGTGACAGCCGGGGCAAAGATGGATCCGAAAGAGCGCCTCCGGCGGGTGAAGGCGTTTCTGCCGAGAATTGAAAACTGGGCGGTCTGCGACATTTTCTGCGGCTCTCTGAAGGACGCGGAAAAATATCCGGAGCTTTACTGGGAGTTCTTAAAGCCGTATTTCCGGTCAGAGAAGCCTTATGAGATCCGATTCGCGGTGGTGATGCTGCTGAGCCATTTTGTGAAGCAGGAATATCTGAAGGACGCGTTTGCGTATTTCGACGGAATTCATGAGGAGCACTATTATGTCCGCATGGCAGTGGCCTGGGCTGTCTCCGTATATTTTGTCCATTTTCCGGAAGAGACAGCTGCTTATCTGAAGGATAACCGGCTGGACGACTGGACCTATAACAAGGCGCTGCAGAAAATCATAGAATCATACCGGGTAAGCCCGGAGACGAAGGAGCAGATCCGTGCCATGAAGCGTAAGACAGGAGGACGAAAGGCATGAAAAAAAAGAAAGCGGCAGGCATATTGGGGTTGATATTTGTGCTGGCAGCAGCGGGCTGCGCATCCCGGGGAGGTACAGAACCGGCAGAAAGCGGAAAGACAGCGGAAGCAGAGAAAGCGGGCAGCGGGACAGAAGAGGCGCTGACGGCGGAAGATCCGGAAAGCCCTCCGGGGGTACAGGAAGAGTATTATCTGTCAGAATCCATTCCGGCAGAAAATTTTTCCTATACGATAGAAGCAAGCCCGGAACAGGGCGATCAGATTTTTACGATTCAAAATATCTCAGATCAGGATTACAGCTATATTCAGGCGGATATGCTCTTTTATGATGGGAATAATCAGATTGTAGATTATTATTCCAGCCTGTATCTGTACAATCTCTTTGCGGGCGACGAACAGATCCTGCGCTTCGCGCCAAACCTGTCTTCGGATCAGTATGACCATGTGGAGGTGCTGTTTGCCGGCGACCGGATGACCGATGAAGGGACTGTGGATCCTGCCGGGATCCGGATTGCGGAGCAGGCAGAGATAAGCGGCGGCCAGATCGTGGCCAAATGTGTCAATGATACGGGAAGGGATATTTCTACAGCCTCTTTCCAGATAGACTATTACAAAGGAGATCAGAAAGTGGCCACAGGTTATACGGAGGCCAGTATGCTGGTAAAGGACCGTGTCTTTGTCGTAACCTTTGAGGCTCCGGCAGACGGCTGGTATGAACCTCTTCCGGAGGGTTCCTATGACAGCTGGGAGATCCGTGTGGTAAGAGCGGCGGCGTTTTCAGAGGAATAAGGTCCGGCGCCGGCAGGGAGAGTATGGCGGATACCGGCGGGAATTGACATCCGCGCTGTTGTGTCATATAATAGGGGAAAACGAGTTAGTATAAACTAACTAACAGGAAAGGAAGAGACAGAACAGATGACAGGAACAATCATAAGAGGAATCATGATTCCGTTTTTGGGAACCTCGCTGGGCGCGGCTATGGTATTTTTCATGAAGGGTTCCCTCCATATACTGGTGCACCGGGCGCTGACCGGCTTCGCCGCGGGCGTGATGGTGGCAGCCTCCATCTGGAGCCTGCTGATCCCGGCCATGGATCAGGCGGCTGAAATGGGGGACTGGGCCTTTGTGCCGGCGGCCGCAGGCTTCTGGATCGGGATCCTGTTTCTGCTGTTTTTGGATCATATAATTCCCCATCTTCATATGAACAGCAGTGAATGTGAGGGCCCCAAATGCCATCTGCAGCGGACGACGATGCTGGTACTGGCTGTGACCCTTCACAATCTTCCGGAAGGAATGGCTGTGGGTGTGGTCTACGCGGGAATGGCGGAAGGAAATACCTATATTACAGCCGCGGGAGCTCTTGCTCTCTCCCTTGGAATCGCTATTCAGAATTTCCCGGAAGGAGCCATCATTTCCATGCCTCTGCGGGCAGAGGGCGTGGGAAAACCGAAAGCCTTTCTCTATGGCGTGCTGTCCGGCGTAGTGGAGCCCATCGGAGCCCTGGCCACGATTCTGGCAGCCTCTGTGGTGCTCCCGGCCCTGCCGTACCTTTTAAGCTTTGCCGCAGGCGCCATGATATATGTGGTGGTGGAGGAACTGATCCCGGAAATGTCTTCCGGAAAGCACTCCAATATCGGAACCCTGTTTTTTGCTCTCGGCTTTACGCTGATGATGGCGCTGGACGTGGCGCTTGGATAGGATCCATGAAAAAAATGACTGTAATCAAAAGAGGCATCCATGGCTTTGCGGCCGCGGATGCCTCTTTCGCTCTTATGTGGCATAACTCTCAGATTTCATTAAACACATATTTGTAGGTGACTGCGCCCAGAGCCAGTGTATACTTGACTCCGCCGCCTTCTATTTCTTCCTTTACAGCCCGGTCGAAATCCTGGGGGTGTTTGCTCTTTACATAAGCCTCAATATCATCCAGCTCCATTTCGGTGATGGTGGTCTGGGGAACATTGCTTCCGCCGCAGGCGTTGGTGATTTCCTGGATTACTTCATATTCTTTCATGTTGTCTTGACCTCCGTTCTTTCTGTAATCAGTATTCGTTTTGAAATGGGAAACGATACCCCTATCCTTATTGTACTCCCAAAACTTAAAAAATCAAAGTATTTTCCGACGACTGAAATAAACGAAATATTTTTGTAATAATTATGTAAAAATTAAGAAATATTTAAGAAAGATGTAAAGAGAAAGAAAGCTTCCCTCTGTATAATATAACCAGAAACAGAAAAGAAAAAGAAGAAAAACGGAAGAACCTCTCGTTTTATCCATAGGAGAGCGGTTTACAGGCGGGCAGAGGCCCGGGATGAGGAAAGAGTATGCATAAAATATTAATTGTGGAAGAGGACAGGGCTTTAAATAATGGTATCGCGCTGGCGCTGAAGGCGGAAAGCTATCTGTTTCTGCAGGCCTTTGGCTGGGAAGAAGCGGAAGCGCTTCTGAAGAAAGAGAAGATTGAGCTGGTGATTCTGGATCTGAGTCTGCCGGACGGGGATGGAGTGGAATCCTTAAGAAAGATCAAGGAAACGTATCATATTCCGGTGCTGATTCTGACTGCCAGGGATGCAGGAGCGGACTCTGCGGCCCTACTGGATACAGGAGCCGACGATTATATCGCGAAGCCTTTCAGCCTGATGCTGCTGCGGGCCAGAGTCAATAATCAGATCCGGAAGACGAGGAGCAGCAGTCTGCAGGTTTACCAGTCCAGAGATTTTTATTTCTCATTTCAGCGGATGGAGTTTGTCAAGGGCGACCGGAGAGTGGAGCTTGGCAGGACGGAGCAGAGGCTTCTCCAGCTCCTGGTGGAGAACCGCGGGCTGACAATTTCCAGAAATGAACTCATCGAGCGGATCTGGATGGACGGAGCCCGGTATGTGGATGAAAATGCCCTCACCGTGGCTGTGAAGCGCCTGCGGGATAAGCTGGAGGATAATCCGGGCGCTCCGCGGTATATCAAGACAGTCTACGGGATCGGCTATACCTGGGCAGACGGACGGGAGTGCTTAAGCGCGGGGGCAGGCCGCGGCTGAAGCTGAAATTGCATGCAGGGACCTCTGTGTTAAAAAACGCAGAGGTCTTTTTCTGTTCTCTTTTAGAGCCGGAAGGGTAAGCCAGGACAAAATAGACTATACATAAAAAGCATGGAAGAGGATAAAAAACGGGTATTAGACACGGAAATAAAAAACGTTCTATAATAAAACCAGAAAATATATGGGGCCGGCTTTGCTGACTGCCGCCTGGAACAGCGGAAGCTGGACCATTCCGGGTATCCCGGGCCGGCATATGAGCTGGGAAAGCAGCTGAAGTAGAGGAGGTTATTCAGTTATGGAAAAGGTAACATTAAGTAATGGTGTGGCAATGCCGATGGAAGGGTTCGGGGTCTTTCAGATCCCGGAGGAGACCTGCGAGGATCTGGATGGAAGCATCTGCGGCATACTGGTAAGCTGCAACATGAAAGGCGGGAAGGCGGATGTCTCTCTGCTGGAAAGCGTAAAGTTCAGCTTCGGAATGTTCTGCCATAATCTGACGTCGTTTACCATAGCAAAAGAGCAGGGAGAAATGGATATGCTGACGGGATTATATAACCGGAACCGGTATGAATCGGATCTTTCTGTAATCGGGAAGCGGTATCAAATCTCTATCGCCTGCGTCTATATGGATGTAAACGGCCTGCACGAGCTGAATAATACGAATGGGCACAGCGCCGGGGACACCATGCTGAAAACGGTGGCGGAACAGATCCGGAACAGCTTCGGGACTGAGTCCGCGTATCGGATTGGCGGAGATGAATTCATTATCTTTGTGCTAGATAAACCGGAGGAGGAAGTGGACAGACTGTGCCGTCAGCTTGCCAGGACACTGGAAGAAGAGAATTATCATATTTCAGTAGGCGTTCAATGGGAGAAAAATATTTCTTCTCTCTCAGCCCTGATTAAGGCAGCGGAAAAGAAAATGTATGCGGCGAAAAAAATGTATTATGCCCAGGAGGCAAACGACAGAAGAAAAGAGATGCGTGTATAGCTGTATGCAGTCTGAATCTAATTCTTGACGCAGAAAAAGCGGCCGTTTTGGACAGAAAAAAAAGCAGAACTGTCCAGAACAGCCGCTTTTTGAAAATATGGGGAAAAGACACCGCTTTTTGATAGCATATGTTATGAGGTCTGTCACTTCAAACTTAAGTTTTAATAAAACGAAAACCTTATATAAACAGAAGGTTAATAATCGTCTGTTAAGGTTATTTCATCAAAAGAAAACACAGAAGCGCCAGGAAGCTAAAGCTTCCGGAAGAAGGAATAAGGAAAGAAATATAAAGAGAAAGTGAGGAGTTTTCATGAGCAAAACAGTGTATTTGGTAACAGGAGCATCCGGAGTGTAAGAAGATGGTGTACGTAAGCTCTACGGGAGCGATTCCGGAACAGCCCAAAGGAACGCCTATCCGCGAGGTGGACCAGTTTACACCGATTGATGAAAAACGGCAGGTAGGCTGCTACAGCCAGTCCAAGGCCATGGCGACGCAGGCGGTCCTGGACGCCTGCAGGAACAGAGGACTGAACGCCTGTGTGGTTCATCCAAGCGGAATTCTGGGGCCGAAGGATTATGCTGTCGGGGAAACAACGGGGACAGTAATTAAGATTATGAACGGCAAGATGCCGGTAGGAATGGGCGGCTCCTTCAATCTCTGCGATGTGCGGGATCTGGCCCAGGGCTGTGTGGCAGCCGCGGATAAAGGGCGTACTGGGGAATGCTATATCCTTGGAAATAAAGAAGTGACTCTGAAAGAAATGTGCAGGATGCTCCATGAGGCCAGCGGATGCAGGACCCCTTATTTTTATGTGCCGATTGGAATGGCTTATAAGCTGGCAGCACAGATGGAGAAAAAAGCGGAAAAGACAGGTGAGAAGCCGCTGATGACAAATTTTGCGGTCTATAACCTGGCCCGGAACAACCAGTTTGATTACTCGAAGGCGGAGCGTGAGCTGGGCTATCATACCAGGCCATATGAGGAAACTCTGCGGGATGAAGCGGAATGGCTGATGAAGGAAGGATATATTGAGAAATTCAGCCCTTCCTTCGACGGCTCCAGGCAGCGTCAGCCTGATTTACCGAAACGAGCTTCCGAGAAGAGCTCCTGCATAAAGCACACTGCTTAATTTAAATGAGGCATGACTCGAAAACGGGTCATGCCTCATTTCCCTGAGTGGCATATAAAGCAGCGGACGTATCAGGGAGTCTCCACATCCGGTTCTTCTTCCGGGGCAGTCTCTGTTCCGGCCAGATGGTAGCAGATGACCGGAGTGCCTTTCTCCACATAGCCGTAGAGCTCCTTAGCCACGGAAGGCGGAAGGTTGATACATCCGTGCGAACCGTTTGTTTTGTAAATATTTCCGCCGAAGGAGCTTCTCCAGTTCGCGTCATGCATGCCGATATTTCCGTTAAACGGCATCCAGTAGGAGACCGGAGTCTCGTAGTTTTCCCCTGTCAGGGTAGCGTTCCGCTGTTTATAGGTAATGCCGTATACGCCGGCCGGTGTGTCGTAGCCCCGGGAGGAGTTGCCGGACACAAAATCTGACTCCAGGATCAGCTTTCCATCCTGATAGAAGAAGAGGTGCTGAGCGGTCAGATTGATTTCCACATAAGTCGTTCCATAATCAGGAGTATCGTAGGAAGCGGCTGTCTGGTAATAAACAGGCGTCCGTTCTCCGCTTTCTCCGTTTTCAATCATCTCTGCCAGCTCTTTTGCTTCCTGGGTGTAGTTCATCCACCAGCCATAATCCCCTGAATCAATGGTAATCTCCGGGCCATAACTGGTCTTAAAGGTACGGGGCCGGAAAATGGTATCGTATTTTTTGCGGAGCGTGGCCACATAATCCGCCACCTTTTCCTGGTCCAGCTCCACCTGGAATCCATCATCGACCGTCACCCAGGTGCTGATTGTGACTCCGTCAAGGACCTCTGTGTGCTCTCCAAACCGGTATGTAATCGTGATATCCGCGTAGCTCTGGAGCTTTTTCAGAGCTGCCAGAAGCTGTTCATTATCGGAAGTAATCTGCGGCTCATGATAGCAGCCTTCCTGAACCAGATCCAGCTGTTCTTCCAGACGGTCTACCGCCGAGGAAACTGCTTCCAGTGTCCGGTCATAATCCAGCTCATTGCCTTCTGTTTCCGGGATAATCTGAAAACCATTTTCCGGCGTATATTCTGAGATATGAGCGTCTGATGGGGGAACAGCAGAATCCGCCTGCAGCCCCTTCAGCTGTAAGAGCTGTTCCTCAAGGGCCTGCTGGTCATAGGTTACCAGTTCTTCCGTTTCATGAGACTCCCCGGAAGCCAGGAACCAGAGCCAGCTGTTCTGCTGTTTCAGAATCTCTTCCAGCGGTTCTGTAGAGCTGTATTTTAACGAGATATCTCTGCCGGCTATCGTTTCTTCCAGCGGGCTTCCATCAGACTGGCGCTCCGTAATCCGCAGAGAGTAATCCTGTACCCGTTCTACCAGATCCTGTACGGTCATATTTGATACATCAATCCGGTCAATCACCGTACCCTTAAGAAAATGGCTGTGGTAATAAAACAGCCCGCCTATGTATACCGCCGCGGCGGCCAGAAGTAGAAGCAGTAAAATATTCCGCAGTATGTTTTTCTTCTTTTTCCTTCTTTTTTTCATTATATTCTTTTGTCCTTTCTGTATAACCTGTCGTTTTTATTATGAATCAAAAGGATGGATCATTCAATCACTTCCTCTAATTATACAAACAGCTTTTCCGGGGTACAATAGCTTTTTTCTTTTTCTTTTCTTAATAATGCTTAAAGCTTCTGTGATACCGCGGAAGCATGGTGAAAGATAAAAGACAGGTATTAGACATTCCGGCGGAGAAGTTCTATAATAAATAACAGAAGCGGAAGCGGTAAAAGCTTTCATGTATTTTATTGAAGGAGGCAGATTTTATGAGCAAGACTTTAGTAGCGTATTTCTCCGCCAGCGGAACCACAAAACGCGCGGCGGAAAAGCTGGCGGCAGCGGCAGACGGCGATCTGTATGAAATCAAGCCTGCAGTTCCCTATACCAGCGCGGACCTGAACTGGCAGGACAAGCATTCCCGCAGTTCTGTGGAAATGAATGATCCCTCCTCCCGGCCGGAGCTGGCGGATAAGGACGCCGGTATCGCAGAGTATGAGCGGATCTTTCTGGGCTTTCCCATCTGGTGGTATACAGCGCCGCATATCATCCGTACTTTTCTGGAAAGCTATGATTTTACCGGAAAGACTATTATCCTGTTTGCCACTTCCGGTGGCAGCGGGCTGGGTAAGACTGCGAAAGAGCTGGCTTCCAGCTGCCCCGGCGCAAAGATTGAGGACGGGAAAATGCTCAATGGAAATCCTTCGGAAGACGCGCTGAAGCAGTGGGCGGAGAGCTTTCGCTGAGCTGGAAAGCAGAACCATCGAAAGCCGTCTTTCCTTTATGCAGACAGGAGCGCCTGTGATATATGAAATATCAGCAGGCGCTCCTTTTGTCTTTCTCCGTGATTTAAATATCATCTTCCAGGCGCGGGAGAATTTCCTTCATGGACTGTTCGAATTCTTCGTCGGAGGAATTGTAGAACAGCAGCAGATCGTGCCCCGCGTCCAGCCGTTTCAGCGGTTCCGGAATAGAGAAGTCCACGGTCTTGATATATTCATCCCAGTGCTCCAGTTTCCAGGTATCCCGTTCGGAGTTCCTTTCGATGATTCTTTTGTGGCAGACCACCGGACTGGTGACCACCCAGATGATCACCAGCTTCGCGTTTTTGGCACGGAGCTTATTGCGGAACCGTTCCAGAGTTTCCTCGCTGTGCACCTCTTTGGTAAACGGAGCGTTGATCAGAACAATATCATCGTATTCCAGAGCCTCCACCCCGATATCCACAATCGTTTCGTATTCATAATCCCGGATATTCTTTTCAAAAAATTCCGAGCTTCTGTTTATTTCTTCTCCGGCCGCGGCAAACACCCGGTTGGACAGGGGGATCAGGGTATCCTTGTCAAGATAAACCACATGCCGCAGGCTTTTCGCCAGCTGTTTTGAAATATAGGTTTTGCCGCAGGCGGGCGGAGAAGTAACTAAAATCATTTTTTTCATAGGTTACTGCTGCTGGGCTTCCTGCGCGGATCCGAGCGTGACATTCAGAGTCTGTTCCACATATTTTCCGTTGTCGGACCGCTGGACTGTAACGCCGATGGTCTCGCCGGAAGCATAATACTGCAAAGTATCCCGGAGCTGTTCAATACTGGTCACTGAGCGGCGGTCAAGAGAAGTGATGATATCGCCTTCCTGAATGCCTGCCTGGGCGGCCGGTCCGTTCTCCACAACCGATGTGACAACCACACCGCTGGGGATGCCATAGAGCTGGGTTACATCAGAGGAAACGGTCTGTCCCTGGATTCCCAGATAGGAGGCCTGGCTTTCGTCTACCTTTTCCCGGGTAGTCAGATTCATCAGTTCCTTTAAGCTGGTTTCCGCCTTGTCGATGGGGATAGCGAAACCGATATTGTCTACGGAGCTTCCGGTGGAAGTGGCAGCTGACTTGGCCTCATTGATGCCGATCAGCTCTCCGTTCATGTTCAGAAGAGCGCCGCCGCTGTTGCCGGGATTGATAGCTGCATCGGTCTGTATCAGGCCGGTGGAATTGATGGTTTCCCCGCTTTCATAGGTGAGCGTCAGGTCACGGTTCAGGGCGCTGACACAGCCTGTAGTAACAGACTGTCCGTATCCGAGAGCGTTTCCAATCGCCACCACTTCCTGGCCCAGCTCCAGCTCATCGGAGTCTCCGATAGTGGCTACCTTTATATTGTTTCTGGTGTCGTCCGGAATATCTGAAAGTTTTACAGACACGACAGCCAGATCGTTGTTTACATCTGTGCCTTTGACTGCGCCGGCCACGCTGGTCTCATCGATAAAGCCCACCGAAAGACTGGAGGCGCCCTCCACCACATGGTTATTTGTGGCGATCAAAAGCTCCGAATCATTCTCGCCGACAATTACGCCGGTGCCGGCTCCCTGTACCTCATACTGCATGGTGCCTCCGAAGAAGCTGCGCATTTCTTCCACGGACATGGTGGAAATGGTTACCAGAGACGGCATCGCGTTTTTGGCTACCTCTGTGACCGCGGTGCTCTCATCAGAGCCGTTAATCTGAATCGTGCTCGTCTGGGGGATCGACGCGGCGCTGCTGTTCCCACTGTAGATGCTGTTCCCCAGGAGATTGACGCCATACATGACGCCTCCGGCGATCAGTCCAAATACAAGTGCCATTACGATCAGCAGTCCCCATTTTCTCTGAAGGGACATAGGCTGTCTCTCTTCATTGTTCATCATAGTTATGCCCTCTTTCTTTTGCGTGGGAGAAGCGTGTGATTGCACAGAGAACGCAGAAGCTATACTTTCGGGTCTGTCCTGCCGGATGTCATGGCTGTTTTCAATGCGGGTACAGCCGTTTCTCAAATGCCTGCTGTCACGTGTGATAACTTCTGCGTTGACTTCTGCACCGCCCCGCCCTTATAATACCCTATAATAATAAAAGTGCGGATTAGAAATGGAAAGAAACTATCGTGCCAAAAAATGATAAAGTTGTGCCATACCGCAAAAATAACAGGAGGAAATCATATGTGCGGCAAGATAATCGAGACAGATGAAAACATGATGGAGACACTCCGGTATTATAAGGGAGAAATGCCTGTCATACGGCTGGACAACTGCTTTGACGATTACCGAAACGGGGAAATGGCGTGCCACTGGCATCCGGAATTCCAGTTTGGCCTGCTGCTGAGAGGAGAACTGGAATACAGCTTCTTTCAGAGTCCAGTTTCCAAAATTCAGCGGGTCATCCGGCCTGGGGAAGGGTTCTTTATTAATTCCAGAGTGCTTCACAGCTGCCGGCAGCTGGCCGCCGGGACGGAAATTTTTACCTTTGGCATGGTTCCCGGCTTTTTTGTGTCTCCGCTTTTCGGGAATCTTTATCAGAAAATTGTGTTTCCGATTCTTCATTCCCGGGCGTTTGGATTTTTTCTCTCAAAGGAAAAGAAGGAAGAGGCGGAAATGCTGGAGCTATACCGCAGATTCCATAATCTCTGTCCGGAAGATATCGATTATGAGCTGAACAGCATGGAGCTGATCTGCCGTATCTGGAAGGGAGTCTTTCAGAGACTGAACGGGCAGAAGAGCTTTCTGCCGGACAGAAGCATGGATTTTTCCCATGTCGGCCGGATACATAAGATGCTGGCATTCATTCAGACCCATTATCAGGAGCCCCTTTCGGTGGACCAGATTGCCCAGGCGGGAGAGGTGAGCCGGCGGGAATGCTTCCGCTGTTTCCGCTCCCTCATCAATCAAACCCCGATGGAATATCTGAATCAGTACAGGCTTTCCGTGGCCGCTCATCTGCTTTCCTCCGGCAGTCAGCCCCTGGCTTCCATCAGCGAATCCTGCGGGTTCGAAAATATCAGCTATTTCACAAAACTTTTTAAAAGACGCTTTGGCATGACGCCCGGACAGTTCCGCTCCGGAAACGAGGGGTAAATCTTGACATTGCAAAACGATGGGGCTATAATTGGTGTAAATTTTAATACTACAGGAATAGTCAGGAGGAATCAACATGAGTGTTGTACAGATTGTTTTCAGTCCCACAGGAGGAACACAGAAAGCTGCGGATATGATTACTTCGGAATGGGAGAAGCCCATAGAAAAGATTGATTTGTCTGACGCGGGCACGGATTTCAGCGCGTATACGCTGAAGGAAGAGGACATGGCAGTAATCGCTGTCCCTTCTTTCGGAGGACGTGTGCCGGCTCTGGCTGTAGAAAGGCTGGAACAGATCCACGGAGGCGGGGCGCGCTGCGTGCTTGTCTGTGTCTATGGAAACCGGGCCTATGAGGATACGCTTGTGGAGCTGGAGGATGCCGCGAAGCAGAGCGGATTCCGGGTCGCCGCCGGTGTGGCAGCGGTTGCGGAGCATTCTATTATGCATCAGTATGCGGCAGGCCGTCCGGATGAGGAAGATCGGAATATTCTGCGTGCTTTCGCGGAAAAAATCCGCGCGAAAATCGAAAGCGGAGAGGAATCCGAGCCGGAGCTTCCGGGGAACCGCCCCTATAAGAAAGCCGGAGGGGCTGGTATGGTGCCCAAGGCAGATCATAACTGCAATGGCTGCGGACGCTGCGCGGAACGCTGTCCGGCCCAGGCTATCAGCAGAGAGAATCCCCGTGTCACAGACAGTAAAAAGTGCATTTCCTGCATGCGCTGTGTGACAGAATGTCCTCAGTCAGCCCGCAAGGTAAACAGCGCTATGCTGGCCGCGGCTTCTCTGGCGCTGAAAAAAGCATGCTCCGGAAGAAAAGAGGCGGAGCTGTTCCTGTAACCTGCTCCAGAAGAACGGGACAGGAGCCAGGCTGTCAGAGGGTATTGGTATCGGGCTCTTCCGGGAGTGCCTGATGATATTCGGAAAGAATATTTTCCAGCGTAATGCTTTTTAAGCTGCTGCGCAGGTCTTCACGGATTTTTCCGTAGGAATGCTCCAGAACTCCGTGGATATTTCTCCCTACGGGACAATAAGGCGACGGATCCTCATGGATCCCTATGAGCCTGGAAAGAAAATCCGGCTCAAGGGCCGCGCAGATATCGTACAGCGTGATTTCACGGGGCGGACGGCACAGAGTCGCGCCGCCCGTCCCGTATTTTACAAACAGAATTCCGCCCTTTTTCAGGGCACTCAGGATATTTCGAATGGTGACAGCATGCACGCCGGTAGAGCGTGAGAGCAGGTCACTGGTCACCCTGGTCTTTTCCCCATATTCATAGATAAAAATAAGGCAGTGGACTGCCACAGAACATTTCGTACTGATATGCACAGAGAGTTCCTTCCTTTTTCAGATTTTCTTTATTATAGTGCAAAAACAGGTCTCTGTAAACATTTTGTAAAGCGGCACAGGACCGCGGCATACGGAGAACAGAAGGAAGAATTATCCTCTTGACGCAGGAACACATGTTCGCCATAATGATAACAAAGGAGGCGGACATGAAGTTGAAATCAGAAAAGAAGGTCATTTTTCATATAGATGTAAATTCGGCTTTCCTCAGCTGGGAGGCCGTCTACCGTCTGCGCCATCTGGGCGGAACCATGGATCTGCGGAAAGAGGTTTCCGCGGTGGGAGGCGATACAGCCCTGCGGCATGGGATTATCCTCGCAAAATCCATCCCGGCCAAACGGTATCAGATTCAGACAGGCGAGACGATCTGGGAAGCCAGGCGGAAATGTCCGGAGCTGATCCTAGTACCGCCAAACTACAGTCTTTATGAGCAGTGTTCCCGGGGACTGATGGAAATTCTGCGCAGTTATTCTCCTTTGGTGGAGCAGTATTCCATAGATGAGGCCTTCGTGGATATGACAGGCACAGAAGGACTCTGGGGAGATCCCCTGACAGCCGCCGGCAGGATCCGGGATCATGTCCGGGATATGCTGGGCTTTACAGTCAATATCGGCATTTCCGAAAATAAGCTTCTGGCCAAGATGGCATCGGACTTTCAAAAGCCGGATCAGACGCATACTCTCTGGAAATCAGAGATACAGGAAAAGATGTGGCCGCTTCCGGCAGGAGAGCTGTTTTTTGCCGGCAGGGCTTCCACGGCAAAGCTTTCCAGGCTGGGCATCCGCACCATAGGAGAACTGGCCCGGACAGAACCGGGGATTTTGAAGGCGCATCTGAAGAAACAGGGGGAGCTGCTCTGGGCCTTTGCCAATGGAAGGGATGTGTCTGTGGTTCAGTCAGAGCCTCCGGCCAACAAAGGGTACGGAAACAGCACGACGACTGCTTTTGATGTGGAAGACGCTTCCACAGCCCGGCTGGTTCTTCTGGCCCTTTCGGAAACTGTGGGAGCGAGGCTGCGTGCGGCTAAAGTCCGGGCAGAGGTCATTGCTGTAGGAATCAGAACCTGTGATTTTCAGTATTCCAGCCATCAGATGACGCTTCCGGACGGAACTGACATTACTGCGGAGATTCACCGGTATGCCTGCCGGCTTTTTGAGGAGCTGTGGGATGGAAGAGCCATCCGCCATCTCGGAATTCATACCGGCCGGATACGGGACGGTTCCGGCGCGCGCCAGATGAACATGTTTGAGGATACAGATTATGAGAAGCTGAGGAGCATGGACGCGGCTGTGGATCGGATACGGGGAAGATACGGGGCAGATGCCGTCCGGCGGGCAGTCTTTGCCGGAAGCCCCATCGATCATATGTCCGGCGGAATTTCACGTGAAAAAAGGACTGTTGATTATACGAAAATCAGGGTAAAATAAAAGGGTGGTAAGCATGAAAATAGAAACCGGGACAGCTGTACGGCATGGGGATGAGGGGAATCTTGGAGGCAGGCTGGAAGAGATCGCCTGCGGCGTATGGTTTACCAGCAGGGGCACGGCCATTCCGAAGCTTGTGAAATACCAGGATGAAACAGGCATGATTCACAGCATAGGCCCCATCCGGGTGCTGTCGGGAGAGAAGAAATATTACTGCGGCATCCCCATTCAGGAATACCGCTGCAGCACAGTCATTGGAAACCGGGAGATCCTGTTCCGGCTGTATTATTACATGGAGACGAACTGCTGGAAACTGAGATGGGAGCAGATATGAGCTTCGAAGATGTCTCTTAAGAATCAGGAGGAACTATGTGCGGACGATTTTATGCAGACGCCAAAACGGCGGAAGAGATCGTGAAGATAGCAGGAAAGACGGCACAGCCCGCTTTGGGCAGCAGCGGCGACATCTTTCCCTCCGGAATGGCCGCTATTCTGCTGGGAAAGGAGCATCGCCTGCGTGCCGCGCGGATGCTCTGGGGCTTTCCGGGCTTTCATGGAAAAGGGCTGATTATCAACGCAAGGGCGGAGACGGTCCTGGAACGCAGAATGTTCCGGGACAGTGTGGAACACAGGCGCTGCGTCATTCCGGCAAAAGGCTTTTACGAGTGGAACCGGGACAGAGAAAAATATTTTTATGAGAAAGAGGACGAACCGGTTCTGTGGATGGCAGGTTTCTACAACCGGTTTCAGGATCAGGACCGGTTTGTGATCCTGACCACAGCCGCCAATGCTTCTGTGGCGCCGGTGCACGGCCGGATGCCGCTGATTCTGGAAAGAAAGGAGCTGGAGAGCTGGGTGCTGGATGACAAAGCGGCAGATGTCCTGCTTCACAAGACTCCGGCTCTCTTGAAATCCAGCGCGGAATATACCCAGCTCAGCCTGTTTTAAAGCGGCATTCATCAAAGCCGGTTTTTGTCTCCCCATTCACACATTCCGTCCAGGATCGGAATCAGGGATCTGCCGCGCTCCGTCAGGCTGTATTCCACCTTGGGCGGGATCTGGGGATATTCTTTCCGGTGGACCAGCTGGTCCGCTTCCAGCTCCTTTAAGGTGGAGCTGAGTGTTTTGTAGGAGATCTCTCCGATATATTTCTTCATTTCATTAAAACGGACGACTCCGAATTCCATCAAAGTATAGAGAATAGTCATCTTATATTTCCCATTAATCAGCGAAAGAGTATAACTGAATCCTGTGGTGCTTAAGGACTCATTTGAAATACAGCGTTTTCCCATATGATACTTTCCTCCAGGTAAGTATCGCACTTTTATGTGCGTACTTGTTTCTTTGTTTATTCTGGCTATGATTATAATATAAGAAAAAATTCAAGTCAACGCTGTAAAAGACAGAAGGAGGATTATTTATTATGGGTAAGAAAATTGTTGTGATCACAGGAAGTCCCCGGAAAAAGGGAAACAGCTTTGCCATGACAGAGGCTTTTATTCAGGCTGCCGAAGCCAAGGGACATACCGTCACGCGCTTTGACGCGGCAATGAAACAGGTGGGCGGCTGCCATGCCTGCGAGACCTGTTTCAAATCCGGCAAGGCCTGTTCCTTCGATGATGATTTCAATGAGATTGCTCCGGCGGTTCTGGAGGCGGACGCGGTGGTATTTTCGACTCCCGTATACTGGTATTCGATTCCCGCGCAGATCAAGGGCGTAATTGACAAGCTTTACTCTTTCTGCGTGGCTGGAAAGGAGATCGGCGGCAAGGAATGCGCGGTAATCGCCTGCTGCGAGGAGGAGGATATGACGGTTCTGGATGGAGTGCGGATCCCGATTGAGCGTTCCGCGGCCCTGTTGAAATGGCATATGGCAGGAGAGGTGTTGATTCCAGGCGTGCTGAATATCGGAGATATTGAAAAGACGGACGGCTGCGCTCAGGCCGCGGCGCTGGCTGACCGGATCTGAAAAGGTAAAGGAGAGAGTCTCATGAGCAAAAAGATTGTGATTTTAAACGGAAGCCCCCGGAAGAACGGCAATACCTCTGCCCTTGTAAAAGCTTTTACGAAAGGAGCCGAAAGCGCCGGAAATACCGTGACCGAATTTTTCCTGGACCGCATGGATATTCACGGATGCAAAGGCTGCTTCGGCGGCCACAGCAGCAGGGAATGTCCATGTGTGCAGAAGGATGATATGGCACAGATTTATCCAGCTGTAAAAGAATGCGACGTGGTGGTTCTGGCTTCTCCCTTATACTACTGGAATATGAGCGGCCAGCTCCGGACAGCCATTGACCGGCTGTTTGCGCTGGAGGAGGGAGATGGAAATCTTCTCCGTGGCCGCGGCAAAGCCTGCGCTCTTCTGATGGCGGCGGAAGGCCATGGTTTTGAGGATGTCCTGCTGTATTACGATCATCTGGCAGAGCATCTCAGATGGGAGAACCTGGGAAGCGTGCTGGCCGGAGGGAACTGTGACGCGGGCGACATCACAGGAAAACCGGATCTGGAGCAGGCAGAAGAGCTGGGAAAATCCATTTCATAAACAAGCCGTAAACAAGCTTCTTGTACCCGGCAGGCAGAAATGATATAGTAATACTGTAAGATTTGAATAAAAATACAGCTCAGGGTGTATAAAGGAGTGCGGCGGCGTTATGGAAATCCGGGTATTGAGATATTTTTTGATGGCAGCGAGAGAAGAGAATATTACCAAAGCGGCAGAGCTTCTGCACATTACCCAGCCTACTCTTTCCCGGCAGCTGATGCAGCTGGAGGAGGAGCTTGGGACAAAGCTGTTCAGCCGCAGCAGCCACAGCATCCGGCTGACGGAGGACGGAATGCTTTTGAAAAGCAGGGCTCAGGAGCTGGTTCAGCTGGCGGAGAAAACAGAAAAGGAATTCCGCCATAAGGAGGAAGAACTGTCCGGAAGTATCGCCATCGGAAGCGGTGAGACTGACAGTATGCAGGAGCTTGCTGAAATGATCCGGGCTTTTCAGGAGCAGTATCCTCTGGTTCAGTATGATCTGTATACTGCCACCGCGGATGAGATCAAGGACAGACTGGATAAAGGGCTTTTGGATATCGGCCTTCTTACGGAACCGGTGGATATTATGAAGTACAGCTTTATCCGCATGAAGCGAAAGGAAACCTGGGGCCTTCTTGTCCGCAGGGATTCCGCTCTGGCTGAAAAGACCGTGATCCGTCCGGCGGATCTGCTGGAAGAGCCGGTGTTTCTGCCGGGCCGTGCCCTGGTAAAGAATGAGGTGGAAGGATGGTTCGGCGATTATTATGATCAGATCCATACAGCCGGAACCTATAACCTGATCAACAATGCCGCCGTGATGGTTCGAAATCATATTGGCGTGGCTTTCTGCTTTCAGCTTCATTCCCGGTTTGATGATTTAAAGTATATTCCAATTGCGCCGCAGATCGAGACAGGAGCTGTGACAGTCTGGAAAAAGGATCAGGTCGTATCCCGCGCCACCCATCAGTTTATCAGCTTTATCAAAGAGTATCGGGAAAGACAGAATCCCGGAACAGAGGATGCCTGCTGTGAATACTCCGCGAAATGAAAATTCAAAAGAAGAACTGCAGAATACAGACCTGCATTAAGGTATGCGGGAAAGAAGAAAACTCTATGTGAATGGCCTGGCCATTTGCATAGAGTTTTTATAAAACCAGATATGCCGCCGGGGCATGCATGGAAATGAAAAACAGGTATTAGACCTGACAGAAACTCAATGTTATATTGAAAACAGGAAAATATCTGTCAGGAGGTAGAAATAGAACATATGACAATCAACGAAGCAAGTGAGCGCTATCAGATTCCAATGGAAATTCTGAAAGAGTATGAGGCCTGGGGGCTGTGCGGAACAGTCAAGAAAGTCATGGGCGCATGGCAGTACGATGATCAGGATCTGGAACGGCTGAGTTTGATTATGACGCTGCATGATATTGGATTCAGCAATGGGGAAGTGGAAGAATATATGCGTCTTCTGCTGGAAGAAAAGAATACGGAAAAGCAGAGGATGGAAATGCTGGACCGGCGGCGCGGAACAGCGCTGGATGAGATCCATTTCCGGGAAAAACAGCTGGAACGGCTGGATTATCTGAGATTTAAGATCCAGAAGACGAAGGAGGAGCGGAAATGAGGCGGCAGATCTTCAGACAGAAAGGGAAGCAGCGGATTAAAAATGTTATGCGTTTTCTGTATGTCAGGCGATAAAGAACAGGTATTTTACTTGCGGTTCAAACCGGCCTATAATCACAGTATAGGAACATCAGGAAAAAAGAACAGGAGGCAGCAGTAATGAAATATACAGTACTTGGAAATTCAGATTTGAAAGTATCCCGGATCTGTATGGGATGCATGGGGTTTGGAGATTCCAGCAATGGACAGCACAGCTGGACGCTGGACGAGGAGCATTCCCGGGAAATCATCCGGCATGGGCTGGATCTGGGAATCAATTTCTTTGATACGGCGATTGCCTACCAGAGCGGCACCAGCGAGCAGTACCTGGGACGGGCCCTCAAAGATTTCGCGAAAAGAGATGAGGTGGTAGTGGCCACCAAGTTCCTTCCCCGGACACCGGATGAAATAGAAGCAGGCGTAACAGGACAGGAGCATATTGAGCGTATGATCGATACCAGCCTGAAAAATCTGGGAATGGATTATGTGGATCTGTACATTTACCATATGTGGGATTACGAGACGCCCCTTTATGACATTATGGATGGCCTGAACCGGATCGTAAAGGCCGGAAAAGCCCGTTATATCGGAATCTCCAACTGTTTCGCCTACCAGCTGGCCAAGGCCAACGCGCTGGCAGACAAGGAAGGATTTGCGAAATTTGTGTCAATTCAGGGACATTACAACCTGATTTTCCGGGAGGAAGAGCGGGAGATGGCGAGACTCTGCGCGGAGGACAATATTGCCATGACGCCTTACAGCGCCCTGGCCGGAGGCCGTCTGTCCAGGCGTCCCGGTGAAACTACCAGGCGGCTTCAGGAAGACAGCTATGCCAGATTCAAATACGACGCCACAGCCAGTCAGGATGAGATCATCATCGACCGTGTAGCAGAACTGGCTGACAAACGGGGTGTTTCCATGACAGAAATCTCCCTGGCCTGGCTTCTGACCAAGGTCACAGCTCCTGTGGCGGGCGCCACAAAGTTTCATCACGTGGAGGGAGCGGCAAAAGCTGTGGATTTGGAGCTGACTCCGGAAGAAATCTCTTATCTGGAGGAGGCCTATGTACCCCACCGTCTGGTAGGCGTAATGGCCCAGAATACGCCGGCAGCGGCCAAAGAGGAGCATGTATGGTCTACCGGAAACCAGACCATAGAAAAAGCATGACAGAAAATAACAGGAAGAGAAACAGAGAGGAGTATTCCATATGAATTACAGAGAAACAGATCCGGAGTTTGCGGAACGGCTGGAGCATTTTATGTTTGAGGAAGTAGTAAATGAGGAGGGGCAGCAGCTGGATGATACCACCCGCCACATGGCGGTTCTGGCAGCGCTGCTTGGCTGTCAGGGAATCGAGGAATTCCGGCTGGAGCTGGGCCGCGCTCTGGACGCGGGACTTACCCCGGTGATGATCAAAGAAGTGGTTTATCAGGCAGTAGACTATCTGGGAATCGGGAGAGTCCATCCGTTTCTGGACGCGGTGAATGAGGAACTGTCTAGCCGGGGAGTAAAGCTTCCGCTGGAGGGCCAGTGCACCACAACTATGGAAAACCGTCTGGAAAAGGGAGTGGAAGCCCAGGCCAGGATTTTCGGTGAGCATATGCGGGAGGCCTGGAAGACCGGCCATATCAACCGCTGGCTGGCAGACAACTGCTTTGGCGATTACTATACCCGGACTGGTCTTGATCTGGCCCAGAGAGAAATGATTACCTTCTGCTTTCTGGCGGCACAGGGCGGCTGTGAACCGCAGCTTATCGCTCATGCCCAGGGAAACATGAATCTGGGAAATGACAAGGAATTTCTGTTAAAGGTAGTTTCCCAGTGTCTTCCCTATATCGGCTATCCCAGAAGCCTGAACGCGGTATCCTGTATCAATAAGGCTGCTGAGAATTAAAAAAGAAGTTGCAATCACAGGTCTTTGATTATACAATATTGCTCGGAGAGGAATCCATCAGCTGGCTCCTCTCCGAGTTTTCGTTTAAACATATGAGAAGAAACACAGAAATGACAGATGAGGAGAAGACCTATGATACGATTTTTCAGGCGGCACAGGCTCACCTGCGTGCTGTTTCTGATACTGATATATCTGATTGGAGGAGCTGTAGCTCCTTTTTTCTCATATCAGAAAATCAAAGAGGATACGGTAAAGCAGACTGCCTCCAGAACCTTCCGCATGAATGGAGCAGGCCCTGAACGGGCCGCCCTTCTGGAAACGAACATGAGTGCCTGGGAAGAACGCATGCGGCTTTTAAGCCAGGCAAAGGAGCGCATCATTCTTTCCACCTTTGACATGCGGGAGGGAGAGAGCACCAGAGATATCCTGGCGGTCCTTCTGGCTAAGGCGGAGGAGGGCGTGAAGGTCCGGATTCTGGTAGACGGTGTCAGCGGGGCGGTCCGCATGGAAGGACGGGAGCTTTTCTATGCTTTGTCCTCCCACCCCAATGTGGAAATCCGGATTTACAATCCCATAAACCCGCTGACGCCCTGGAAGCTGATGGGACGGATGCACGATAAATATGTGATTGTGGATGAAAAAGCCTATCTTCTGGGCGGGCGCAATACCTTTGATTATTTTATCGGAAACTATACGGAAGAAAACGTGAGCTATGACCGGGAGGTGCTGATCTACAATACGGAGCCGGGAACTCCGGACACTTCCTTAAAAGAGCTGGAATCCTATTTTGAAAGCGTCTGGAATCTGGATGTCTGCAGGCCGTTCCACGATCATAAGGAGCTGGCCGAAAAGAAAAAGGTAAAAGAGGAGAGAGCCCTTCTGAAAGAACGGTACGCGGAACTGACAGCGGAGTATCCCGGGCTGTTTGACGGCTCCTGGGACTATGAGGCTCATACATACGAGGCGGGCAAAATCACGCTTTTGTCCAATCCCACCCATATCTATGGCAAGGAACCGGTGCTTTTCTATGAGCTGACAGAGCTGATGAGCCAGGCAGAGGAACGGGTGGTTTTCCAGTCCCCCTATGTGGTCTGCAATTCCTGGATGTATGAACGGCTGGCGTGGCTGGCCGATACCGTTCCGGATATCCGGATTCTGCTGAATTCCGTGGAAAACGGAGACAATTTCGTGGCTTCCAGCGATTACCTGCGCCACAAGGATGAGGTAACTGCTACGGGAATCCAGCTTTATGAATATGACGGAGGCATTTCCAATCATGGAAAGAGTGTGCTGATTGACGGGGATTTGTCTGTGGTAGGCTCCTATAACCTGGATCTGCGGAGCACTTATCTGGATACGGAGCTGATGCTGGTAATCGAGAGCGAAGAGCTCAACCAGGAGCTGGACGGATATCTGAAGGCCATGGAAGAGGATTCCCGGAAAATCATTGACGCGGATACCTACATGGCGCCGGAGCATCTGAAAATTCAGACGGCGCCGCTTTGGAAGCGGGCTGCATGGGCAGTCTTCGGTTTTATCATTCAGCCCTTCCGGTGTCTGGTCTGAAAACACTTGCAGGAATCTGAGGAATCAGTTACTATGTCAAAAGAGTCAATTTCCCCGGCAGACTGGCGGGGCACGATATATGGAAAGCATGAGGAAGAATCAATGAACAATTACGCGGAAATTCAGGCAAAGGCTCCTGCCGCGGAGCCAGAGCGCCAGTATTATTTTATAGAGGTGTGCAGGCAGAAAATTCAGGAGGAAAGCCGGAGGCTTGGCCGTCCTCTGACCTTCTGCGTGACGACCTTTGGATGTCGTACCGTTTGAGTAAACAGGACGTTGCAATCTATTTGAATTTATGCGGCTTTCCCGGAAAGGGAAAACATGAAAATATATGCAAAAAGCTATTTTTCCGGGGCCGGCGGAATGGATCTGGGAATCCGGCAAAGCGGGATTGAAATAGTGTCTTCTTACGAAATAGACAAAACGTGTTGCGAAACTCTTCGTTTAAATTTTGACCATGAGATTAACCAGACAGATATCACACAAATTACCGTTCTGGATCAGAAACCGGCAGACGTTTTTATCGGAACGTTCCCTTGCACGAAGTATTCTACAGCGGCAGACATCCATAAAACAAGAACCGGCGATGACTTATTTCTTCACTTTTTCCGTCATATTGCGCTTGCAAGGCCGGAAATGTACGTCGTTGAAAATGTCCCAGGAATGAAAAAGTTTCGCGTCGTTATGGAAGCGCTGACGCGGCTTCCGGAATATTATGTGAGAGTAGAATGCCCGGTAAATGCGAATATGTGGCTTCCGCAAGAGCGAAAGCGGCTGATTCTTTTTGGAAGCAAACGTCCATTTAACAGCCTGGAATATCCAGAAGCAAAACCGATTAGATTAAAAGATATTCTGGATAAAGATCCGGAAATTGAAATTCCAAAGTATGTGTATAACAGAATCAACGGGAAATACCGCGATCGCCCTATTATATCGGATCCGGAAACAGATTCCATCGCTCCTACTTGCGTAGCCCATTATTCAAAAGACGTTTCGACGCGTCTTGTAAAAGACGGACGAAGGCTTCGCCCCTACACGCCGCGCGAATGGGCCAGACTTCAAGGATTCCCGGATGATTTTCGTTTTTCCGGAAGCGATCACGATATATACAAACAGGTCGGTAATGCCGTAGCCGTTCCAATGGGGCGATGGGTAGGCGAACAAATTCAGAATTACTTTTCCCACATGATTTCCGCATAAGCCAAAAGGCCGCCATAAGGCGGCCTTCTCAATCTTTATTCGGCCCGTGCGGACATGCGATCAACTGTTCGCCGCATATCGGGCAACGTTCAATTCCACATTTCCAGTGGTGCCATCGGCCGGCATGTGCGCCGCATTCAGGGCATATCGCCCCAGGCTTTCCGTGTAAATCGTCCCCTGGATCCCCGACTTTAATTCTTTTATACGCCTTTCCTTCAAAGTCGAACGTCCGCGTCCTACATCCGACCGTCGAACCAATGCGCCCGCCGCACTTCTGGCAGACCGGAAGATCCGCCGGAGCCATATAATAAAATTCATGAACCAGGCCGTTTATGAATCGTATTTCCTGGACGCGGCCGTCTATGACCTTAATCTGGTCAATGACCTGATCGACAAAGTCTTTCAGAATTTCATTATCCAGTTCAAGCGCCATCTGTTCATATTCGATGTGCTTCTTCGACGCAATTCTTTGAGCCACAAGAAAGGCGGACGCCTTCCGGATGAATTCCAGGTCGGCCATATCGTCGCTTCCTGCGGTAGCCTGGCACGCTTCAATCTGGCTGTCGAATCCTGCTATTTTTTTCATGAGTTCCTTTTTCTTCGCCGAAAACTCTTCTTTTGTCAGGGAATCCGGATCATAAAGATAGAGTTCGGTTAATCGGTCGATTGCCGTCCTGCACTTTTCGCGTTCATGCTTCAAGAGGGAAAGCTGTTCCGCGGCCGTATATTCTTCTTCATCCCCGGATAGATTCACGTCCGGAAGGTAGGCCCCTTTCCCAACTTCGCGAAAGGCAAGCGCGTCGAATGTGCGCCGAAGGCTTTCGTTTCCGATCTTGATTCCCTTGAATTCCGGCCCTTTCAAAAGTTCGCGCTCCAACTGTTCAAGCGTTTTGATATTTTTAAAATTCTTCTGGCAACGCGCCAGGTTAGCGACGTAATTAAATATAAAAGGCCCGATATATCCTTCGTTTATAGTTTTTGAGTTATCGCAATTCATCATTCGCGATCTCTTTGCACAACGGTACATAGAAGGCCGCCAGCCGTTCGCCCTGGCCCTGTCTTTTGACGCGATCATGTTTGCGCCGCATTTCCCGCAGACCAGGTGTCCGGAAAACGTGTGTACATACTTCCTGGCGCGCAGATCGGATGTATCCCGGCTGGAAGCATTTTCGTCCATAATGGCATTACACCGCGCGAATTGCTCTTTACTGATAATTCCGACATGATTGTTTTCCTTGACGATCCATTCGCTTTCCGGCTTTAATGCTCCGCGGCCGGATTCCCTCAGATTGTAGCGGTATGTCCCGATATAGAACGGGTTCCTGATGATATCATGTATCAGTTTCGACGTCCATTCCCCGCCGCGTTTCGATTTTATCCCGTGGTTATTCAGATAACGCGCGACTTTCAGACACGATCGCGTCCGTTCGTATTCGTCAAAAATAAACTGGACAATCTTTGCTTCTTCCGGATCCGGCTCCGGATACTTGATTTCCGGGTTCCATCGGTATCCGACAGGCAT
Organism: uncultured Merdimonas sp.; assembly: GCA_944375725.1. Lineage (GTDB taxonomy): Bacteria > Bacillota > Clostridia > Lachnospirales > Lachnospiraceae > Laedolimicola. Next base: position 33,714 of record CALWAZ010000028.1, read on the forward strand.
ACGCGCCCCGTTCCACAATCCGTTTTCGGCCCGGTCAAGCATAATGCCCGTAACACGTTCGGAAGTCATATTCCGTTCCAATTCAGCGAAAATCAGGATGATTTTCAGCATGGCTTCGCCGATCGCTGTTGACGTGTCGAATTGTTCGTTCATTGATATAAACGTGACCTTGTGATCCTTCAATTCTTCGTACATCGCCGCGAAGTCCAGGAGATTTCGCGATATCCGGTCAACTTTCCACACGATAACGTGAGAAAATTCTCCGGCCCTGACGCGGTTCATCATTTCCTGGAAATGCGGACGGTCAGTATTCTTCGCAGAATAGCCGTCGTCTTCAAATATGACAAATTTGTCTATCCCTAAAAATTTACAGTATTCCTTTAACTTTTTTCGCTGAAAAGGAAGGCTGTCCTTGTCGATCTGGTATCTGGTTGACACACGGACATAAAGCGCCGCTTTTTGTTGTGTCCAGAATCGCACGACTTTTCGCTTGATCTTTTGATACGCCAAAGATCCCCCTTTCCCCAGGGCCGAAAAAAGGGCGCAAAAAAGAAAGCCCGTTGCATTTAACGGCTTTCTTTGATATAATATGGTTGCTTATTTCCAATATCAGAAAGCCGTTTTTCGGTAGCCTGGTATTATAGTCGGCTGGCGTTTGCAGACGCCGGCCGGCTTTTTTATGAATTTCTTTTTATTATATACCTTCCGTCTTTCAGTTCATACGAACATCGGCCCGTCTGGGCGGCCAGAAAGTACATATGCTTACATGGCTTCCTTCTTCGCTTAAAATCCATACACTGGCAATATTCAAGAGAAGTCATATATATATTTCCGGTCGTTCCGATTATCTTTCCGGAATAACCGCTTGGAAGGATCTTCTTCACGCCCAGGTTATGTTCAATCGAACGCTGAATCCTGTCCTGCTGGCTCAATGTTTCGTGTATAGAATCATCGAATCCCACAAAAAGCCGGTCACTGTTCAAGGCCCGTTCTTCCTTCTTCGAAGCGGATCGCATGAATAACACCAGAAGGACAATCACAATAATTATGACAGCAATCATCATATCCCCCCTTATCATATTGTCGTTTTTGAAGATTGCATATAATATTTACTGTCGCCCGGCCGTTATGGAAAGGTGGCGCATAGCACGTGGAAAAATATTATATACATTACGACAACGCTGAAATTTATGCACTTTGTTACATATCCAGGAAAAGAATTTATTATAATCTGGACTTCAACGGAAAAACAAAATTTTATATCATGCTCCGGTAGCCGGTAAATAAGATATAAAGGTCGGGCGTTTTTCCAACGCCCTAACCTGTTTTTCCTTGGCCGCCGTCACTGTCAACCGGCGGAAACTTCTTTTCCAATTCTTCGGGCGTCTTCGGCACGCTTCCGAATGCCTGGATCAGAGTATCTTCTGAAAATCCAGGTACAAAGCTGTCAGGCACGGCCGGCGCATTCGGATCGGCGTCGCTTTCTATGATTGCTTTCGAAACTTCAAGGAAGAATTCAATCAATTCATTTCTCTTTTCCGGTTTCAAATTCACGAATTTCTCAACGACAATATAAGAAGCGTTTGAAAGATTGTATTCGCTGGCCAACTGATCCAGGACGTCGGTCGGGGCCGCCTTAAACATTTCCCCTTCGCCAGTCCGGAGCCATTCTTCATTGATGTTATATTCGCGTATCATCAAAGATAAAGCGGAATCGACAGGATTGTTCCTTCCTAATTCGTACTGCGCGATCGTATTTCCCTTTAAACCAATTCTTTCCCCGAATTCCCGTTGAGTAAGATCTAAATATTTTCTTACTCTCTTTATTCTATCGCCTATATTCACTTGTCACACCTCACTTTCTGATAAGAATTATACAATGCAATCTATTCCAGGTCAAGCCAAAACTTCACAAAAACAAAAATAATCTCAAAAACAAAAAATATATATTGACAGGTTGGATTTTGAGAAGTATAATGTTCTCAGAAACAAAAAACACAGCACACCAGAAAGGAAGTGATTTCATGGGTAAGAATAAAGAGCCTTTAACTTCCGGCCAGATTACCGACGCAAGACGCTTGTGTGAAGTAATCAAAGGCGTTCCGGGAGAGAAACGCCCGATCT
>CALWAZ010000029.1 GCA_944375725.1 uncultured Merdimonas sp.
CAAATGTAAGTTCCTGGTTCAGAGAGCGCATGGCTTCAAAGCGGTCCCCATCCGTTTCTTTAATCATACGGCGGATTGCCGTATCGGTGGCCGGAACCGAGGAATAACCCTGCCTGACATATACGCCTTCTGGGCGCATCCCCTTTTTTGCAAGATAATAAGGCCGGTCTGTTCCGCGCTGAATATCCACAGCAACAATTTCTTTTCCATTTTCTTCGATAGTCTTGTAATGCACGAACATTGTTACATCCGGCTTGATGGCATCCCGTACCATATTACTGATTTGCAAAGATACGCCATCTGGGTCATCCACTCCGACTACCGTGCCGTCATCCTGGACGCCAATATACAGTTTTCCACCGTCACAGTTAGCAAAAGCAATGCTCTCTTTTTTGATTTCGTCCACAATAGCTTCTTTCAGTTCTATGGTCTCACTTTCCCGAAAAAGCATACTGCCATCTCCTTCATTCTTATTGACGCTCTTATGATAGAAAATCGGCTCAATCGTGTCAATGAATATGAACCGAATATGAACTGATTATGAACCGATAAATAACACCATAAGAACCCTGCCGAAATTGCGGTGCCATCGGTTTGTCCCGAATAATAGATAACATTCGGGACAAATCATATCTCCGCTATGACGAAACGGCCAGCCGCCAGTATCTGCGGGACTTATTCAATTCTGTAGAGCTTAAAGATATTGTCAAGCGAAACAATATCCGGGACTTCCTGCTGGAAAGTAAATGGGACTGATTACAAATGCTCATTCATTATGTGCAGGTGAAGGCTTCTTTGAAGGAAAAATAGGGCAGAGACAATCCCGCATAATTCGAGCTTTACCAAGCTTTGAATTTCTGCGGATTTTGTCTCTGCCCTTTTACATTCTTTATTTTAAAGTATAAATCGTTCAGGCATTAGAATATAGAAGAAGTTATAAATCAATGTCATCCAGAGAGGAGCCTCCCCGATCCTTCGGGGTCCTGTGATAGCGTCCTTTGGAAAACCGGTTTTTCTTATTCAGGAAGGAGGTGCGTCTGCGGCGGCGGGACTTCACATGGCTGTAGCGGCTGCTCCTGGAAGAAAAGCCGATGGAGAACTGGAAGCTCTTCATCAGATGCCGGATCAATCTGTACAGCAGGAAGACTGCCGCGATTACTGCCGCAAAGATCAGGATCAGGCGCACATTGATTTTGATGAAACGCTTCTGCTGGATACCGGTACCCAGGGCCGTCACCGCGTTTGCCTCTTCCTCTGAATCGATTTCCCGGTCGAAGGTAAAGTTCTGCAGATCTGTTTCCTCCAGCTGGATGGAAGCGGTTCCCACAGGCTGTCCCATGTAAGAGTAGGACAGAGTGGCGAGAAGGCTGGAATCGGAGTTGTCATCCGCAAAGGCCAGCTCCGGTGAAGCATCCGAGAAAGACGCGCCGTTTGGAAGGATGATTCCGTCGTCAGGGTTGATGACAATCAGCGGCTGGGTCTGTCCGAAAATGGAGCTTCCGGCGAAGAAGCTGTTGGAGTTGGGAACGGTGAATTTGGTTTCGTTCTCAGCCACATTGACCTTGCTGAAATTTTCGGAAGCGTAATCCAGCAGCATGGCGGTGTCCGTGTACATGGGAATTCCGCTTTCCGCTGTGTTGGCTGTCTTCATGGTGACTACGATCAGCGTCATGCCGTTACGTTCTGCCACAGTCACCAAAGTGTTCCTTGCGACAGATGTGTAACCGGTCTTTCCGGCGATGACTGTGTCGTCCAGGAAACGGTCGTCGCCTCTGTAAGCGGCGATCATTTTATGATGGTTTGTCATGTAGGTGATTTCGTCATCCTTATTGGTAGCCCGCATCTGGTATTTAGCTGTACCCGAAATACGGGCAAAATCTTCATTCTGCAGAGCTGCCTGAGTGATAAGGGCCATATCATGGGCAGAGGTATAATGGTTTTCATCCGGAAGACCATGGGGATTGGTAAAATGAGTATTTGTGCATCCCAGATCTGCGGCTTTCTGGTTCATCATTTCCACAAAGGCGTCGATGGAACCGGCCACATGCTCTGCCAGACCGTTTCCGCACTCATTGGCGGATTCCAGCAGCAGGGCGTACAGGGATTCCTCTACCGTCAGCTCTTCCCCTTCGGTGGTTCCGATGCTGCTGCTGCCGGCCTCAATGGAATGAGTAGCATAGTAGGAATATGTGACTACCTCGTCCAGCGCGCAATGATCAAGAGTAACGAGAGCCGTCATAATCTTGGTGATGCTGGCCGGGTAATTGACCATATCCATATCCTTATTATATAGGATAGTTCCCGTGTCGGCCTCCATGACAATGGCGGATTCCGCGTAAATCTGCGGTCCCTGGGGCCAGTTTTCGATGGAATTGGAATCAACCGCTTTGTTGTAGACGGCCTGGCGTTCAGCTTCCGCGGCCTCAGCGGCGGCCCGCTCCGCAGCGGTCATTCTTCTGGCGTCAGCTGTGATGGGATGAAGACAAAGTGAAGCAAGGACAGAAAGCGTCAGTGCTCCTGCCCAGAATCTATGTGAAAATTTCATTTAGATAAACTCCTTTGGAAACGAAAATGAAATATATTTGTAATATTTATCAAACCAAGTATATGCCATTTCTTTTTTACGCGCAAGAGCAAAACAGAAAAGTTCACATTTCCTTAAGAAAAAAGTATGCGGAAGGTTGACAAATACAGCAAAAACGGGGTATACTAGGGACGTTTGGCAGACAGAAAAAGACAAGAAAAGGCGAAGACGAAGAG
>CALWAZ010000030.1 GCA_944375725.1 uncultured Merdimonas sp.
CAGGTACAGACCCACACGGTCCAGAATCCGGTTCATGTTGTCTATCATGGAAATCATGCCGCCCATACGGATATCTCCCGTACCCACGCAGGCCAGGGAATTCACTTTCCCGTCAAACAGATCCCGGGCAATCTGAATGCCGGCAAACTCCATTTTCGCGTCCGGAGCCTTGGGAGCCTTCTTTACCGTCGTAAGATGGTGATTCTTCACGCAGACTGAAGCCACAGGCCCTCCCGCAATGGCCACACGGATAATGCCGTCCTGCATGTAGGAAGCGCTGGCGCGGCTCACCTTGTCGTGGTTTCCGATCTGGCTGATGGCAGATACAATGGTGTAGAACATCAGCACGGTACTCTTTTCAAAGAACTCCGGATCCTTTAAGTCCTCCTCCGAGGCCCGCAGATAACGAGTCAGAATGTCCGTAAGCTTTATAAAATCCTTCAGCAGGAATTTAATTTTTGTAAATCCTTTGGAGGGAATCGGCGTCACTGTGCCGTCAATCATTCCATTGAATTTCTTCACACTCGAAAAGGGCAGCTTGATATCACAGTGATCCACACCGTTTTTCAGCGTACAGGTGCCGTGATCAAAAAACAGCGTGGCCGCCGGGCCGCCGTTTACCGCGAATCCAACGCTTATCTTTTTGTTCTGAATCAACGCCTTCGCTTCCTCATCCACCTGAACCAGATTCTCCAGCGTGCCCAGCACTGCATAAAGATTGATGTACGCCATGGTGGTCTCATCCGTATTATGTCTTCCAATCATAACCATCGTCTTCCTTTCCCAAAGCCGCAGAGGTGAGAGAACGAAACTGCCTCCCTCTCCTTCTCTGCCAAATTACACAAAAATGCCGAACGGTCAGGTCCGGCATCTTTGCCAGCGCGGTATGCGCTCTTATTATCTTTGTGTTCCAGTATAAATTTTCAGCTGGGAAAAGTCAATGTCTCTTTTTCTTTTACTTTGTGTCTGCAGGCAAATTACTGCTGGATCTTAATCGTGTCCACGATTGCCATTCTGCTGATCTGCCGGATGGGACGTCTGATCGCAGCCGCAGCAGACGCAAGGCAGAGGAACACGATCAAAAGAAGTGAACCCACAGGGATTTGCCATGCAGTTCCCCATTTATCTGTAATCAGAAACTGGAACATCAACCTGTTCAGCGGCAGCCCCAGGACACATCCAACAATGCAGCCAAGTATCGCATAGGTAAAGGATTCTGCCGCAATCATCTTATAAAGCTGGTTTACGCCCATACCAATGGCCCGCATAATGCCGTACTGTCTTGTTCTGGACGCTGCACTGGCGTTCATGCTGTTAAAAATGTTAAACACCGTGATAAGTGCAATAATGATAAGGAAACCATAAATAAACACCGCACCTGTATAATAGGAGCTTTGGGACTCGGAATTGGTGATTCTCTTGTCTGAAACTGTGCTGTCGGATGGGATCATGCTCCGTATGGTCGAAACAGTATCATCCCCGCCTGCAGAAGAAAATTGAACATCTATCGTTGCATAGCCCAAATCGCCAGCCAAAGCGGCAAAGGTCTGTTCCGAGCAGATCATATATCCGCTGCTGCCTGCACCGTTCACCGCACTTGCCGCAGCCGTCTCCAGTATTCCGGCAATCGTTACCTGCTTATCGCCGGAAGATGTATGAAGAACTACGGTATCTCCCACATTCCAGTTTACGCCATCCTGATAAGTAACCAGAACACTGTCTGTATTTTCAACAGCAGGGGTGATACTGCCCTCATTCAATTCCTCTTCCGCCCACCCGAATTGGTTGTCATCGTAGGAAATGAGCGTGACGGTTTCTTCCCCCGCATCAGAGGAAACAGAAAGACTGGTCATTTCCATACGGCCAAAAACTTTGTCAACGCCTTCCATTTCGCTGAGCTGTTCCACCAGCGATCTGTCCAGAGGCGTATTTCCCATTGTAATAGATACATCCGCTGCCGATGGCGAGAGCGCAGGCATCCCCTGATTGAGAAAGACCACCATTACCTGGAACGACAGGAACATCATAATGCTGACAGCAAACGAGCAGGTCATAAGGAATACATTCTTTTTGCCAGACAGTGCATGGAAAATTCCCATGCTGGTTTCAATATGAAACAGCTTTGTATTTGCAGCCCTCTTGTTCTGCGTAAGCTGTGAACTGCCGCTGACTGCAGTTACCGGCGATACTTTAGAAGCCTTTTTCGCCGGGGACAGGGAAGCCAGCAGCACAATCAGAAAACCGATCACCGCACCGGCAGTCAGACCGCTTACACTGAACTGAAAAAGCGGTATTTCTGAAAAACGTTCCCCGCTGATGGATTTCAGCAGAAGGCAGGCACACCAGGTAATGAGCTGTCCGGCAGCCAGCCCAATCGGTACGCCCTTCATACTTTGGCGCAGCCCCTGAAGAATGACGAAGTGCTTTACCTGTGCCTTGGATGCGCCCAGGCACCGCAGAAGGCCATAAAACTGAACCCGTTCCAGAACATTTGTATTAAAGCTGGCGGCAATCATTACCGTACCGGCAATCAGCACCAGAAGGACAAGAAAGCCTGCAACGAAATACAGGGACTGCATAGTGCTGTTCTCACTTTGGCCCATCAGTCCGAGGAGCGCCGTATTTTCACTTACCTGACTGTCTGAAAGGCCATATTGTGCTTTTATTTCCTTCATGGCCTTCTGAATGTTTACGCCATCTTTGAACTGGACGCGGAAAGTGGTTCCGTTTTGGGCATTTTCATCCGCAATCTGGCGGAAACCGTCCTCGGTCAATACCATGCCATATACATCCGCTTTCAGCAGGCTCCCCATATCGGCAAGGACGCCGGTAATGCGGTATGCCCGGCTGGAACCGTCCGGCACTATAACGGTCACGGTGTCGCCAACTGAAAGGCCCAGCTGTTCCAGGGCCGATTGATTCAACAATGCTTCATCGGGCCGGGCAGGATATGAGCCGCTTTCCATATCCATTTCTGTCAAAGTGGAAAAGGTGTTCTCATCCGCGCCTGCAAAACTGACCGCTTTGGAGCCAATACTGCCGGCACTTCCCTGATAGACCCATCCGCAGAGGGCAGTATCTACCCGCGCCTTTACGAGTTCTGCCGTCTGTTCATCAATATCGGTCAAGCTGATATGGTATTCACCATTCGTCTTGATAAAATAATTTTTCTGTGCGCGCAGCGCCATGTCTGCCATGCTGAAAACAGCAGTTACCAGCAGCACCGAAAGGACAATGCAGAGAACCGAAATCCGATTGTTCCTGCGGTGTACCCTTTCATATTGCGGCACCAGTCCAAGATAGCTTCTCAACGAGACGCCACCCCCAAATCCTTCAGCACACCATCGCTCATACGGAACACGCGGTCTGCTGCGCTGGCGTGGTTTTTGTTGTGGGTAATCATCAAAATGGTCTGCTGATACCTGTCTGACATGGTCTGCAGTAAAGCCAGAACTTCCTGGCTGTTTTTGCTGTCCAGATTTCCGGTCGGTTCATCTGCCATAATCAGGGCTGGGCGTGTAACCAATGCCCGGCCAATGGCCACCCGCTGCTGCTGGCCGCCGGAAAGCTGGCTGGGAAGGTGTTTCCGGCGTTCGGCAAGTCCAAGCACCTGCAGCAGTTCATTGACAAACTTTTGATTGGGCTTTTTATAGTCAAGCAGCAGCGGAAATGTAATGTTCTGCTCCACATTCAGCTCCGGGATCAGATTGAATGACTGGAAAATAAAACCGATATGCTGCCGCCGGAACACAGTCAGTTTCTTCTCCGGCATGGAAAAAATATCCTGCCCATCAATCCACACTTTGCCGGAAGTGGCGCTGTCCAGAGCGCCGATCACATTCAGCAGGGTGCTTTTGCCGGAACCCGACTCGCCAATGATAGCGATAAACTCGCCTTTACGGACGGAAAATGATACATGGTTCAAAGCGTGAACCTCTGTTTCCCCTGTGCCATAGGTCTTGCACAGGTCCTGTACTTCAAGAATATTCATATTCATGACCTCCTTACAGACACATCATACCTCCCATGACTTACTTCCAGGTGACATCTGTCTTACTCATCTGTAAGGTTGAAAAAATTCAATGTAAACGTAGTTCCCGCGCCCAAACTGCTTGTTACGGAAATGGTTCCGCCGTGAGCTTCTACAATAGCTTTAGCCAGCGGCAGCCCCAATCCAATGCCATGAATATCCGATGAAAAACGGCTGCGGTAAAACCGTTTGAAAATGTTATACAGATCTTCCGGGTGTATTCCTTTTCCATCATCGGAAATTTCAATCTGTGTCATCAAAGGAGACTGGCTCCATTTTACTTCGATATGTCCGCCGTTGTCTGTATGTTCCAGGGCATTTTTTACAATATTGCCGATGGCTTCCGATACCCATAGGGCATCGCAGGATAAAACAACCTCTTCTTTACCGGAAAGCGTAATTGTTTTTTGCTCCCGTTCCGCCCAGGTTTCAAAGCGTTCCAGAACATCCCGCATAAGAACCGAAAGATTTTCCGGGTTTTTTTCCATCCGGATAATTCCCGCGTCCAGCCGCGCCAGTTTCAAAAGAGTATAGAGCACATCTTCCATCCTCTTGATCTCTCTTTGAGATTTTTCAGTGAAGCTGCTCACAGCTGCGGCATCATCTTTATGGCTCGCTATAATCTCGTGGTACATTTTCAGGGCAGACAGCGGCGTTTTGATCTGATGTGATACATCTGAAATAATGTCCCGCAAAAATTCTTTTGTCTGCCGTTGGTTCTCGGCATGGGCAGAGAGGATGGCTGCCATTTCATTGACAGAATGGAAGAGGCTGTACCAGTCACCAGCCTGGGAACATTCGATACGGGACGTGGTATTGCCATCAAGAAATTGGCAGATGATATTTTCCGCGTTACTGAAAGCCTTATGCTGACGGCGAAGATAAAGATACAGCGATATGTAGACTGCCCCACACAGGAAAACCGGCAGAAGAAATACAGAAAGCATCGTCTGATTCCGGTATGCCTGGACAACAGGCAGCAAACGCATGGAAACCGTTTCATCATATCCAATAGAAGCCAAAGCCTCCCTGCCGCGTTCTATGTCATTCTCGCTTGGCTGCGAAGTAAAAGCGGAGATTAACAGCTCATTTTCATTGTTTAACAAATGGCCTGCGACACCATAATCATGGAGCAGCAATTCCTGCTGAAAATTTTTTGCCAGAAGTGTGGCAATCCCTCCTGCCAGAAGAAAGGAAACGAGGCAGACAGCAGTGATAACAATTAACAGTGTCTTTGTTTCTTTCCCTAATTTGCCCATAAATCCGCCCTCACTCAACAACCCACTTATATCCAATTCCCCGTTCAGTCAGCAGATATTTGGGCTCATTTGGTATATCTTCGATTTTGTTCCTCAGCCGCCGGATATAAACGGATAAAGTATTATCATCTACAAAATTCCCGTTGCCGTCCCACATCCGGTCTAAAATCATTTCCCGCGGCATAAGATGATTGGGATTTTGCATGAACAGACACAGAAGTTTGTATTCTACCAGTGGCAGGTCAATCGGCACGCCGTCTTTCCAGACCAGCCTTTCGGCGGTATCTACGCGAATACCATTTGCCTCCAGGACCGCCTCTGCTTTGGAAAACTGCAGAGAACGCCGCAGCTGCGCCTTGATTCTGGAAAGTAATTCATTAAGCTTAAACGGTTTTGTGATGTAATCATCCCCGCCCATATCAAGGCCCTTGACAATGCTAAGTTCCTGATCCGATGCTGTTAAAAAGATGATAGGGACAGTAGATCCTCTCCGCACCTCTCTGCAGATATCAAAACCCGTACCGTCCGGCAGCGTCACATCTAACAGCAGCAGATCGTAATGGTTATTTCTGAACAGTGTCAATGCCTCTTTTACCGTTCTGGCATTGTCCACAGCATAACCGCTGCTTTCCAGCATATACTGCAGGCCATCGATCAAGCTCAAATCATCTTCAATATAAAGGAGTTTTTCCATCCTGTCATTCCTCTCTTTCATTCCTTCCCTGCCCATATTATATCATGTCCTCCGGACATGCCCCTCCGGGAGATGCACACGCGCCGAAAGGGAACCGCTTCCCTTTCGGCCGCCCCGGCGCGGCGCAGATATAATGTCTGACGACATTATATCATAATTTATACGCCTTCTCAGTTTCTTACAAAAATGTAAGATAAACGCCATTTTTCTATCATAAATAGATTTATCGCAGATCAAAAATCCCCGCCGTGTCGTTCCGGCGGGGATTTTACTAAAGGGGAGGATATAAGTAATTCGTTTCTCTTTTGTCTAATCCTAGTATAGCCCGAAGTTTCCGGTTTAT
>CALWAZ010000031.1 GCA_944375725.1 uncultured Merdimonas sp.
ACATCCGTCCGATCATGGACTCCGCTATGGTAGCCATGGCTATGATGAACGGACTGACCTCCGCTATCGTAAATCCCTGCGATCTGCGTCTGATGGAGACCATCAAGTCCTGCGATATCATCAAGAATAACAACCTGTACGCAGATTCCTACCTGGAGATCTAATCTTTGAGATTTCATCTCTGAGAGATAGAAACCAGAATATCGGATTCATAAATGCCGCGCGATCAAACTGGTATGATCGCGCGGCATTTTTATACATTTACACAGTTTATGCAATCTTTACAAATCCACCCCAGGGGGTTATTGACTTCTTTGTATACGAGTGATAAAATTTAAACAATAAGGTTATGGAGAAAATAAATCCAAGGAGGAATCTGAGTATGAGCGCATTAATGGATTTAATCTACAAAGGCTCCAACGCAGTCGCTGGCCTTACAGAAAACGCTGTGAATGAGGCGATTGCAAAGTATGGAGAGGACAAGAAGGTAGCGATGCCTGACACCGCTTATTTTCTTCCGACGATTTACGCTGCCACAGGCGTAAAGGTGACAAAGCTTGGCGATCTGCCGGCCTGTGTAAATGTGCAGAAGAGCCTGATTACCAATAAGGAGGATCTGGGTGAGGCGCTGAACGCGGGACTTGCCACAGCAGTGGGAGCAGAGATTATCGAGGCTCTGAAGTATGTGGACAATGCAGATCCCTACGCAAATGACAGCGGAATCGGATTTGTGCCGGACCCGGTGATCCGTTCTCTGGGCGTGCCGCTGGTTACCGGAGATATTCCTGGTGTGGCGGTAGTGCTTGGCAAGGCTGACAATGCGGAAGATGTGGTAAAGGTCGTGAAGGATTACCAGAGCAAGGGTATTATGACCTTCCTGATCGGTGATGTGATTGAGCAGTGTTCAGAGGGCGGCGTGAAGCTGGGACTTGACTTCCGTGTAGTACCTCTTGGACATGATGTGACTTCTGTCATTCATGTTGTGACCGTGGCAGTACGTGCGGCTCTGATCTTCGGAAACCTGACGCCGGGCGATCTGCCGGGACTGCTGAAGTATACAAAGGAAAGAGTACCTGCTTTCGTAAATACCTTCGGCCCCATTGACGAGGTAGTGGTTTCCGCAGGCGCGGGCGCTATCGCGCTGGGCTTCCCGGTAGTAGTGGATATCGATTTGGGTGAGAATCAGGTTCCGGGCGCTCTGGAGTCTGTGACAGACCATGACAATACGGTAAAGAAATCCCTGGAGCTCCGCAATATCAAGATTAAAGTGACAGAGCTTCCGATCCCGGTAGCTTTCGCTTCCGCTTTTGAAGGAGAGATTATCCGTAAGGGTGATATGCAGGTAGAATTCAGCTCCCATAAAGCGCCTACCTGTGAGCTTGTGGAAACTGTTTCCGCCGATGAGATTGAGGATCATAAGATTACAATCGTAGGAAAAGACGTGGACGAGCTGGAGCCGGGCAAGACCTACGCGCTGGCTACTTACATCAAAGTGGCGGGAGCCAAGATGCAGCCTGATTTTGAGCCGGTTATCGAGCGTAAGATTCACGCGTGGTACAACTATATGGAAGGTGTGATGCACACCGGACAGAGAAACCAGATTCGTATCCGTATCAGCAAAGAGGCCTATGAGAAGGGACTCCGCCTGAAAGATTTCGGAGAAGTCATCTATGTAATGCTCATGGATGAGTTTGACATGGTTGTAGACAAGTGCGAAGTCGAGATCATTACAGATACCGAGAAGGTTCAGGAGCTGCTGGAGAAGAAGGCAATGCCTGCTTATGAGAGAAGAGATGAGCGTCTGGAGAACCTGACAGATGAGAGTGTAGATGAGTTCTATACCTGTACGCTGTGCCAGTCCTTTGCTCCGTCCCACTGCTGCGTGGTTACTCCGGAGCGTCTGGGACTCTGCGGCGCCGTATCCTGGCTGGACGCAAAGGCTACCTATCAGCTGAATCCCACAGGACCCAGCCAGCCTATCTCCAAGGAAGGCTGTGAGGATCCGGTAAAGGGTGTATATCCGGATGTTAATAAGAAGGTAGAAGAGGCTACGCAGGGAGCTCTGTCCCGTGTAACTCTGTACTCTATTATGGAAGACCCGATGACCTCTTGCGGATGCTTTGAGTGTATCTGCGGTATCGAGCCCTTCTCCAACGGTGTCATCATTGCGAACCGTGAGTACGCGGGCATGACGCCTCTGGGAATGACCTTCGGCGAGCTGGCCAGCATGACCGGCGGCGGTGTGCAGACACCGGGCTTCATGGGCCATGGACGCCACTTCATTTCCTCCAAGAAGTTCATGAGCGCTGAGGGCGGTTTCGAGCGTATCGTATGGATGCCCAAGGAGCTGAAGGACGATGTAGCTGAGAGACTGAACAAGGCTGCCAAGGAGAAATATGATATTGATAACTTTACAGATATGATCGCGGATGAGACCATTGCTACCGATGAGGAAGCTCTGATGGCTTTCCTTCAGGAAAAGAATCATCCGGTGCTTGGACTGGATCCGATTATGTAAAGAAAAAGCCTGTACCTCAGGCGTTGGAAACCGAATACCCTGCAGCTTTACCTGTGGGGTATTCGGTTTTTAAACAGAAAAAAACGGGAGTAAAAAGAGATGCAGATTTGGACGGCGTCAGGCAGAGAGAAGAAAAACCATTATGCGGCAGTCAGTATTCTGGGTATATTGGGAATCACTGCTCTGGCGGTGGGACTCAGCATAGTCTTTTCCATTCTGTTTCTCATTTTCGACTGGTCTGCCTGGACCGGCCTTTTGTTTTGTATCGCCGCCGCGGCGCTGGCCGCCTGGCTTGCGGTTCGGGTGGGCCGGCGTGCCCGGAAAGACAGTCTGCTGTTCTGCCTGGATGATGAGGGCCGTCTTTTCGCTGTGGACGCGGGCCAGATCATTTCCTGCCGGAGCGGGGTTCTGGGATATGGACAGATGGCGCTGGAGATTCAGAGCGAGATAGAACGCCTGAAAAGACAGATAACAGAGCAGAGGCAGGCGCCGGCCCGGGGAGAAATGATTTTGTCAGTGGAAAAACTGAGCGAGAAAGAAAACGGCTGCAGGCTGGTCTGCCGGGTGAGAAACCTGGAAGGAAGGGAATACAGACGCAGATGGTTTGTGGCCAGAGGCTATGAAAATGAAGCAGAACTGTTCTGGCAGCTGCAGTGCAGACGGTCAGGGAAAAGCAGCCTGCAGTTTTAGACAAAGGAGAGTACCCATGCATTCAGAATCCGGCAATACAAATAATTCACAGAATAAAATTATCACGATTCCCAATATCCTGTCCTTTTTCCGCCTCTGCCTGATTCCCGTGATCATCTGGCTGTACTGTATCCGGAAGCAGTACATGGAGGCCGGAGCCGTGCTGATTCTGTCTGGAGCCACCGATGTGGCGGACGGCTTTATCGCAAGACATTTTCATATGATCAGCAATCTGGGCAAGGTGCTGGATCCGATCGCGGACAAGCTGACGCAGGCGGCTATGCTGTTCAGTCTGTGCACCCGGTTCCCGCTTATGATTCTGCCGCTTGTCCTGATGGTGGTAAAGGAAGCCTTCATGGGGATCACAGGCCTTCTGATCATACGGCGCACGGGAAGCGTATTCGGCGCGGACTGGCATGGAAAGGCCGCGACGGTCCTTTTGTATGCCACGATGATTCTGCATGTGTTCTGGTATCAGATTCCGGCGGCCGTGTCGAATGTGCTGATCTGCGCCTGCGCGGTGATGATCTTCATTTCCTTTATGCTTTATATACGCCACAATGTCCGGATGCTGAAGGGGCAGACAAAGGACTGATAACTGAAAACTGAGCTTTTATGGGAGCAGTGTAAACAGGGACCTCAGAGAACAGAGAGGTTCCTTTTTTAATGCACGTTCCAGCAGCTCTTTATTTGGGTCCGAATGCTCCAGCTCCCGGGCAAAGCGCCAGGCAGTACGCTGCAGCGCCTCTGCTGTGGCGGCCTCCGGGTTCTGAAGCCATTCGGCCCGGAAGAGCTCCCGAATCAGGACCACAGCGGCAAAGGAAAATTTCATCTTGCCCCAGGCGTCTCCGTCATAGACGGCGCCGGCAAAATAGGTAAAGAGAAAATAGATCATCAGCTGTTCCTCTTTGATGTCGGTAAAAACAGAGCGGAAAGCAGCGTCCTGTTCCAAGGTGACAGGGGAAGCCTGGGCCAGAACCTTTTCCGCCTTCTGGCGGTATTCTCTCCAGTCCGGGCGCAGAACTTCCATCTGTTTCAGAATTTCGAAGAGATAATGGAGCGTCTGAGCCTTCTGCATGGGAAACGCTTTCGTGTCTTCGGAAAGACGGTCCAATTTCCGGGCGGTTTCCTCCCATATCTTTGGTGAGCTGCAGTGCTTCAGCAAATCGTCGGCCTCATACAGGCGGTTCTGTCTGATCCGGTTCTGGAGATCGTGTGCCAGAGCCAGGATGACGGCCAGGCGCAGACGGAGCGGCCGGGAGCGGTCCTGCAGAATCCGAAAGGCCAGACTGCGGGTATCCATCAGCTTGGTAAAAAGGAAAAAGTCAAAGTCCGGGTAGGTCTCGGAACGGTCATCTTCTCCGTGAAGGAAGCGGACAGGCTCCTCACGCTCCAGAATCAGTCTGGCGGCCTCGGGGCAGGACAGAGACAGGGACATCTCCCGGAGGCCTTCGAATTCTTCGATATGCCGGGGATAGGTCCTGCAGGTCCTGCAGAAGGCTCTCTTTCCGCCGCCTTCCAGATACAGATCGCAGAGGTTTTCATCGTTTAGAAAGGCGCAGCGGCCCCGGTACTGCCGGAAACAGCCTTCCTTCCAGTCGATTTCATTGTGCAGCCGGGCGCCCAGGGGCCCTTCTTCTCTGCGGTATCTTTTCAGGGAAGCCGGATCGATCTGTATCTGCCATCCGGCGCAGCAGGTATCCGGACAGGCGCTGCCGGTACATTGAAATTCCTTCCAGTAGTGGGGAACAGTATACTGCATCTTTACACCTCTTATCAGTTCATAAAGTTATTTTTTATTATAGCCGCAATACAGAGAAAGGACAAGCGCCGGATTATCTGACAAAGTTTTTCATTAAGGCCCTCGGCCCTTGACAGCGCGCCCTTTCTTTTCTACAATATAACAGTGATATATAACAATGTTATACAGGAGGCAGATCAGTGGGAGAAGATCAGAAGACAACGCTGGAGCTGATCCATGCCGCGGCAAAACAGGAGTTTCTGGAAAAGGGATTTCAGGCGGCTTCTCTGAGAAATATTGTGAAAACGGCAGGGGTGACCACCGGAGCGTTTTACGGGTATTACGGAAGCAAGGAAGAGCTCTTTGAGGCTCTGGTAAAGGAACAGTATGAGTATCTGATGACCAGATTCTGCGGGGCGCAGAGAGCGTTTGCCCAGCTGCCCGCAGAGGAGCAGCCGGAGAATCTGTCAAGTGTTTCCGGGGCCTGTATGGAGGAAATTCTGGTGTATGCATATGAGCATCTGGAGGAATTCAAGCTGATTCTTACCTGCTCGGAGGGAACCCGTTTCGCGGGGCTTCTGGATGAGATGGTGGAGGTGGAGACGAAGGCAACCCATGATTATCAGGAAGTGCTGGAAAAGCTGGGGAGACCTTCCCCGGCCATCGATCCGAAGCTGGAGCATATTTTGATCACCGGAATGTTTAACGCGTACTTTGAGCTGATTATTCATGAAATGCCTCTCGATCAGGCTATGAATTATCTTCGGGAAATGCGGGCCTTTTACACTGCGGGCTGGATGAAAATTATGGGGCAGTGATGCTCTATAATTTTTATCAATAAGTTAGTTAAAACTAATTTTGGATAAGCGGAGATGACTGCAGCATCTCCATTATCATGATAGAAAGAGAAAAAAGGAGGATTGTGCTTTGAAAAAGCAGTCAAATCTATCAAGGCTTCTGACCCTGGCCGGAGGGCACAGGAAGCTGACCTTTCTGGGCTGCGCCCTTTCCGGGATCGCGGCGGTCTTAGGACTGATTCCTTATGTGTGTGTATGGCTGGCAGCGAGGGATGTGCTGGCTGTGTATCCGGATGTCACAGGAGCTTCCGTCATCGTCCGGTGGGGCTGGCTGGCAGTCTGGTTCGCCGCCGCCAATATCCTGGTTTATTTTGCGGCTTTGATGTGTACCCATATTGCGGCTTTCCGCACAGCCCGGAACATGCGCCACGCAGGCGTAGCCCATATTCTGGAGCTCCCTCTTGGCTTTTTTACGGGAAACCAGTCGGGAAGACTTCGGAAGATCATTGATGACAACGCGGCGCTGACGGAGGATCTGCTGGCCCATAAGCTGCCGGATCTGACGGCCGCGGTGGTGACGCCCATAGCGGCGGTGGTTCTGCTCTTTGCCTTTGACTGGAGAATGGGTCTTCTCTGCCTTCTGACTATGGTTTTGGCCTTTGTATGCATGGCCAGCATGATGGGAGGCAAAAATGCCGGATTTTTCCACCGTTATCAGCAGGAAATAGAGAAAATGAGCGCGGAGGCCGTAGAGTATGTCCGGGGAATTCCGGTGGTGAAGGTGTTTCAGCAGACAGTGTATTCCTTTAAAGCTTTTTATGCGGCCATTCAGTCCTACAGTGATCTGGCCAGCCAGTATGCCATGAGCTGCCGGAAGGGGCAGACCTCATTTCTCACCTGTATCAACGGCGGATTTGCCCTGCTGATACCGGCGGCCCTCCTTCTGGCTTCCGGCGGGAACGGCTGGGAAGTGCTGACGGACTTTATTTTCTACGCCCTGTTTGCCCCGGCCTGCGGCGGCATGATCAACCGGATCATGTATGCTTCCGAGTCAGTCATGGAAGCAGATGAGGCCGTGATGAAGCTTGATCAGATCCTGGAGCAGAAGCCCCTGAAAGAGACAGAACACCCGGAGAAGCCGTCTGGTGAGACAGTCTCCTTCGAGCATGTAACCTTCCGGTATCCCGGAACAGAGCATCCGGCGCTGAAGGATGTAAGCTTTACGGTAAAAGAAGGAACTGTAACCGGGCTGGTGGGCCCTTCCGGAGGAGGAAAGACCACAGCGGCCTCGCTGATCCCGCGGTTCTGGGACGTGGAAAGCGGCCATGTGCGCATCGGCGGAGTGGATGTGCGGGATATGGACAGCCGGGAGCTGATGAAGCATGTGGCTTTTGTCTTCCAGGATACGAAGCTTTTCAAGACCAGTCTTCTGGAAAACATCCGCATGTCCAGACCCTCCGCTACGGTGGATGAGGTAAAGGCGGCCGCGCATGCGGCCCAGTGTGATGAAATCCTGGAAAAGCTGCCGGAGGGCCTCAATACCATAGTGGGAGCCAAAGGCGTATACCTCTCCGGCGGCGAAGCCCAGCGCATCGCTCTGGCCCGGGCAATCCTGAAGGACGCGCCTATCGTGGTTCTGGATGAGGCCACCGCGTTTGCGGACCCCGAGAACGAGGCTTTGATACAGAAGGCCTTTGGCCGGCTGACAAAGGGTAAAACCGTATTGATGATTGCCCACAGACTGTCCACGGTGCGGAACGCAGACAGAATTCTGGTTATTGATAAGGGCACCGTGCGGGAGCAGGGAAATCACGAGGAACTTCTGGCCGCGGACGGCCTGTACGCGCAGATGTGGTCCGATTATCAGAAGGCGGCAGCCTGGAAGGTAGAAAGAGGTGGGAAGATATGATTGGCAGACTTCAGCATGTATTTGCCCTCAGTGAAAAGGGCGCAAAGGATTTTGTAAGAGCAGTTCTCTGGTGCTTTTTCTGCAATCTCAGCCTGATGCTGCCCGTAGGCGTAGTGATGGCGGTGATTCAGTATCTGCTGGGAACCCTGGAGGCAGGCGGAAACCCTGCGGAGGGGCTGCTGCTGTATACAGGAGCGGCGTTACTGATCCTGCTGCTTCTGTTTGTGCTTCACTATTTTCAGTACGCTGCGCTTTATCTGGCTACTTACAAGGAAAGCGCGGCCAGAAGGGTGAGTCTTGCGGAAACCCTCCGGCGGCTGCCCTTGAGCTTCTTCGGAAACCGGGATCTGAGCGATCTGACAGCAACGATGATCGCAGACTGCTCCAGTCTCGACCAGATGTTTTCCCATTATATTCCGCAGCTTTTTGCGTCCATCTTTTCCACGCTGGTGATTGGGATCTGTATGTTTGCCATCAACTGGAAAATGGCCCTTTCCGTACTCTGGGTACTTCCTGTGGCCGTGCTTCTGACTGCAGGCTCCAAAAAGCTTCAGGATATCTGCGGCACAAGGAATATACTGGCAAAGCGGGCAGTCGCCGACAACATCCAGGAGTGCCTGGAGACTATCCGGGATATCAAGGCCTGCAGCCGGCAGGAAGAGTATCTGAAAGGCGTGGATGAGCGGCTGGAGTATGCGGAGAGCTGCGCGATCCGCTCAGAGCTTGCCACAGGCATATTCGTGTGCTCTGCCCAGGCATTTTTAAGGATTGGGCTTGCTACTACGGTACTTACAGGAGCCGGGCTTCTGCTGAAAGGTGAGCTTTCTTTTCTGTATTTTCTGGGCTTTCTGTTTGCGGCAGCCAGACTGTATGATCCGCTGGGACTTGTTCTTCAGAACATCGCGGCCACATTCAATGCCAAGCTTCAGATCAACCGGATGCGGGCAATTCTGGAACAGCCGGTGCAGACCGGGGCGCAGACCTGCGAGCCGGACAATTATGATATTACTTTCGACCATGTGAAATTTGCCTACCGGGAGGACGAGGGCGTGCTGGAGGACGTGTCCTTCACCGCAAAGCAGGGAGAGGTAACGGCTCTTGTGGGTCCCTCCGGAGGAGGAAAGTCTACAGCCTGCAGACTGGCGGCCCGTTTCTGGGATATCCAGGGCGGAAGAATCACTCTGGGCGGCATCGATATCTCGAAGGTAGACCCGGAGGTCCTTCTGAAGCACTATTCCTTTGTGTTTCAGGATGTGGTTTTGTTCCGGGATACGATTCTGGAGAATATCCGCCTGGGACGGCGGGGAGCCACAGATGAGGAGGTCTACGCGGCGGCAGCGGCGGCCCGCTGCGATGAGTTCATCCGGGAACTGCCGGAAGGCTACCAGACTATGGTGGGAGAGAACGGCTCCACTCTTTCCGGCGGAGAGCGCCAGCGGATTTCCATTGCCAGAGCCCTCCTGAAAGACGCGCCGGTGATTCTGCTGGACGAGGCCACCGCGTCCCTGGATGTGGAAAATGAGACGGCCGTGCAGGAGGCTATTTCCCGGCTGGTGAAGAATAAGACGGTTCTTATCATCGCCCACCGGATGCGCACGGTAACTGGCGCGGATAAGATCGTCGTGCTGTCTGAGGGCCATGTGGCCGAGCAGGGAAGGCCCGAAAAGCTGTATGAAAAGGATGGTCTCTATACCCATATGGTTAAGCTTCAGACCGAGAGCCAGGACTGGACTTTATAGATGATTTCTGTGGATTTCCTTGAGAAAAAGGAGTTGTGCTTTCCTGCAGGAAGTACTATTATGATGAAAAATGCTTAATAGTGTTCTTGCGATGGAGGTGCAAAAGTGAAGCATACAAATGAGATTGATATGTGCAGCGGCCCGCTTCTGGGAAAAATTTTGAGCTTCTCGATTCCCCTGATGTTTTCCGGGATTCTGCAGCTTCTGTTTAACGCGGCAGATATTGTTGTGGTGGGTCAGTTCACGCCCGGGAGCGGCGCCATGGCTGCTGTAGGCTCCACGAGTTCCCTGAATAACCTGATTGTGAATCTGTTTCTGGGAATTTCCGCGGGAGGAAGTGTGGTGATGGCGCAGTTCTACGGGGCAAGGGATCGGAAGAGTGTGGAGGAGGTCGTACATACCTCGGTTCTTCTTGGCTTCCTGTGCGGAGCAGGCCTGATCTTTGTAGGCCTGTTTCTGGCGGAGCCGATGCTGGTTCTGATGGGAACTCCGGCAGATGTGCTGGACCAGGCTGTCCTGTATATGCGGATAGTTTTTATCGGGATGCCGGCCATGATGGTCTATGATTTCGGCTCAGGCATTCTGCGGGCGGTGGGAGATACGCGCCGTCCGCTGCTTTTTCTGTTCTGCGGCGGCGTGATCAATGTGTTCCTGAACCTGTATTTTGTCATTGTCTGCCATCTGGGCGTAGCCGGAGTCGCCATTGCGACAGTAATTTCCCAGTGCATTTCGGCGGCGCTTACCGTACGCTGCCTGATGAAAAGTGATACAGAGTATAAGCTGAGCTTCAAAAAGCTTCGGATCGTGAAGGACAAGCTGCTGCGGATTCTGCGGGTGGGCGTACCGGCAGGCGTGGAAGGAGCGGTATTTTCCGTATCCAACGTGCTGATTCAGTCCTCTGTGAATTCTTTTGGCTCCATCGTGGTGGCGGGAAATACCGCGGCCGCCAATATTGAAGGCTTTGTCTATACGGCCATGAATGCCTTTTATCAGGCGTCGCTGAACTTTACAAGCCAGAACGTGGGCGCCAGAAAGGAAAAACGGATCGCGCCGATTCTCGTCTGCTGTCTGGGCTGCGTGGCCGTGACAGGCCTTGTGCTTGGGGCGGGGGCTGTGCTGGCCGGCCGGCAGCTTTTGGCTGTCTACAATACGGATCCGGAGGTGATTTCCTATGGCATGATCCGGATCCAGGTGGTCTGCCTGACCTATTTTCTGTGCGGCCTCATGGATGTGGCCTGCGGTTCCATCCGCGGACTTGGCATTTCCGTGACGCCTACGATTGTGTCACTGACAGGAGCCTGCGGCCTGCGGATTCTGTGGATTTATACCATATTTGCGGCGCACAGGACGCTGTTTGTGCTGTATCTTTCCTATCCGATCACCTGGACGATTACATTTTCCGCGCATCTGATCTGCTTTTTGGTCTTATTCGGAAAATGGAAAGGCAGACTGCGTCCGGTACAGACCGCCTGAAAAGCGGAGAAGGCAGACTGCCTGGATAGGTGTTTCAACGCACGGCAAAGCCAGCCGGGCCAGCCAACATCTATTCCCAAAAGCAGCCGTTCATAGTATAATCGAGCCAGCGATAATATGGAAACAGGGAGGGAAAGTATGGCTGTCACTTTTTATATTGTTCGGCATGGCGAAACTTTATTGAATAGTCTAAACAGAGCCCAGGGCTGGAGTGACTCACCCCTTACTGATAAGGGAAAGAATACAGCGATTGAATTGGGAAGTAAACTTAAGAGATACTACTTTTAAAGCAGCATTTACCAGTGACACAATTAAGGCCGCGCAAACGGCAGAATTAAATAAGCGTCTTGCCGATGTCGCTTCGGAAATCTATAATCATGACACGACAGGTATGGCGGAACCTTTTTCGACATGTTTGAAATAAAACTGAATACCTGCCGCCAGTGGCAGTGAGCAAAAGCAGTAAGTCTGAAAAGATTTGCTGCTTTTTTGCTGCCCATTTTGACTTTTATCCATTTTTTCCCTTGCCGGGCGCGGGAGTGAGTGAGAGAAATTTTTCCGCCTCGATAGTTGGAAAATTTCAAAACGCGGTGTTGCAGGAAGTGAAAAGAAGAAATCCCCGATCAGCGGTCAGTGATGAACTACTTTCTGCTGGTGGAAGTGTTTTAATATCAAAAATAGTGATACAGATTCATAAATTATAAATATTTGCTATTCCATTTCACCTGTATTACACTACGGATGAAAAGAAAAACAAATCTGAAACTCATCAGAAAGAGAGGAAGAAGAAATGGAACAGCAGATGTTGAAGGATAAAACAGCCATTATCACAGGAGCCAGCTATGGCATGGGCCGGACGATGGCAGAGCTATTCGCGGAGGAAGGCGCTTCTGTCGTAATTACAGCCCGCCATCAGGAGAAGCTGGATGAGGTAGTGAATGGCATCCGCGCGAAAGGCGGCAGAGCGGTAGGAGTGACAGCGGATGTCTGCTCCACTGAGGATACAAAAAAGGTTTTTGAGACAGCGCTGAAGGAGTTTGGAGATGTGGATATCCTTATCAATAATGCGGGAATCGGCGAGCAGAAGATGATTGATGAGACGGATGACGACTGGATGCTGTATGTGATGAATACCAATCTGGGCGGCCCCATGCGCTATATCCGGGAAGCCCTGAAGATTTTTCTGCCAAAGAATGACGGCGTGATTATCAATGTATCGTCCGTAAACGGAACCCGTCCCTTCTGCGGAGCCACTTACACCTCCACCAAGGGAGCGCTGAATACCCTGACAAAGAATGTGGCCATGCGTCTGATTGATACCAATATCCGCTGCAACGCGGTGGCCCCCGGCGCGACCGTGACGCCCGCGCATCTGGCGAACAAAGCCGGAGAGCAGCCTGGAGGAGCCAAGATGCTGGAGTACAGCGGTCATTTTGTGTACTTCCCGGGTCCGGAGTGTGACCCCATCGATCAGGCATATGCCTGCCTGTATCTGGCAAGCAAGATGGGACGCCATGTAAAAGGCCAGGTGCTGCAGGTCTGCAATGGAGCTTTCCTGTAAGTTATAGACTTTAATGATATATAACATTTACTGTTTTATTATCTTTGTACCGCACTACATGTACTACAGATGAAATGAAAAACAGTGATGCGGCAGAAAGAGAGGAAAAGCAGATGAAGCGAAATACAGGAAAACGCAGACAGATGCTGGCCGTTTTATCCATAGCTGCGGTACTGGGAATGGCGGTGTCCGGCTGCGGAGCTTCTCCGCAGGATGTGCGGACGGATACCGGGGAAACCGGTGGAACAGAGACAGAAACCGCAGTGGAAAATAACCCTGCTCCGGAAGGAGAAGACAATCAGATAGCAGATGTCAGTGAGGAGGAGGAAACAGAGATGAAAATGCAGGTAGAAGTGGGAGGAAGCACCTTCACGGCGACTTTGGTGAATAACAGCGCAGCCACAGAACTGGCACAAATGATGAGAAATCAGCCGGTCGTCATTCAGATGAGTGATTATGCCGGATTTGAGAAGGTGGGTTCTCTTGGGACCAGTCTTTCCACCAGCAATCAGCAGACCACGACGCAGGCTGGCGATATTGTTCTGTATCAGGGAAACCAGATCGTAATGTTCTACGGCTCCAATTCCTGGAGCTACACGAGGCTGGGACATATTGATGATCTGACTGGCTGGAGGGATGCTCTGGGAAATGGAGACGTGACAGTGACCTTTTCTCTGGAGGAATAAGGAGACTGAACAGGAAACAGCGGAAGAAAAGAAAACTGATTGGGAAGGTGTCTGACATGGAATATAATTCCCGAAACGCGGTAATTCAGAATCTGAAGGACGCGGGCTGTAGTGAGGAAATGATCCGTACCTTTCTGGACTGTCTGAAAAAGGGCATGGTCCGGGAGCAGCTGGATCTGCTCGCCGTACAGCGGAAAACGCTTCTGGACCGGATTCACAGGGAACAGAAGGAGATCGATTGTCTGGATTATCTGATTTATCAGATAGAACGGAATAAAGCGGCAGGATAATATCAGACCTTTGAGCGGCTGCGTGATCTTCAGGAGAATCAGGGAGTCCGGATTCTGGCAAGCCATGATTTCCGTACGCCTGCCCACAGACGTTATCCGGACAGATAAGAGAGCAGGGAGAATCTGCGCCTATTCTGGGCGCGATTCTTCCTGAAAGATTTTCTGGAGCTCTTCCAGGTATTTTTCCGCGGCTTTGGGAAAAATCTGATACCGCTTCCAGATAATATTGGCTGAGACATTCAAAGCAGGGGACAAGGGCCGGAAGCAGAGATTGCTTTCGGCTGTATTGATCAGCTTATCCAGGCAGATCGCATATCCCAGCCCTTCGGATACCAGAAGAGAACCGTTGTAGAGCAGGGTATAGGTGGCGGCAATATGAAGCTTTGAGATGTCCCGTTTCAGCCACGTAAGGATGGGCCACCCGTCCCGTTCCTCCTGGCTGGATACGATCAGCGGTTTGTCCCACAGGTCCGCGGGAGAGATGGACTGCCTGGAAGCCAGGGGAGAGTCTGTCCGCATAAGGACACCGAAGGTATCCTGGCCGGGCACCTCCAGGGACTCATATTTTGTGCGATCTACAGGTCCGTATATCAGGCCGAAATCAATGAGGCCCCGTTCCAGATGCTCCAGCACATAGGCGGCGTTCCCGCTGGAAATGTGAAAATGAATATCCGGATACCGCGTGTTCAGCCGCCTGGCGGCTCTGGCAAACAGGCGGACGGTGTCGGTTTCTCCCGCTCCGATATACACATCTCCTGCCACAAATTCATCGGAGAGCTGAATCTCATGCTCTGTCTTATTCACAAGCGCGAGTATTTCTTCTGCGCGGTTTCTTAAGATCATTCCCTCTTCTGTCAGCGTTACCTTCCGGGACCCCTTCGTTCCGCGGATTAAAAGCTGTTTTCCCAACTCCTCCTCCAGCGCCTTCAGCTGCATGGAGAGGGTGGGCTGGGAGAGATGCAGAGATTCCGCGGCGGCGGAAATATTCTGTTCTCTTGCTACTGCCAGAAAATATTTCAATACTCGAAATTCCATACTGCCACCTCCCAAAAAGAGTCGTTTTGTCTTTTTCTTTTATATTATTTTTTCCACAGCCTTTACAAAAGAAAGGACATCCTCCGGGGCGTCCAGACTGTAGAGCAGTCCATAGGGAATTTGATAATCCCAGTCCACGGGAATCGTCACAAGGCCCGGATGCACATCCTGCCAGCATTCAATGGTCAGAAGCACGTTTCCGGTCTCGGCGCAGCGGTTGAAGACCGACAGATCATAGAACTGGGGCGTATCCTCTATCTGAATCTTCGGATGCCGGGTCTCCAGCTCGTGGCGGAGAAAGTCGTTGTGGCCGGAATCCCCCCGCTTTACCATCATCAAAGTTTCCCCATACAGATCCTCCAGCTTCAGCAGCTTTTTCCCGGCCAGGCGGTGTTCCCGGGGCACGGCAATCATTTTCCGGTACATGCCGAGGGGCAGGAAATTGCAGCGGGAGAGCCAGGCTCTGGAATCGCAGACGCCGATGAGAAAGTCAAACTTATCCCCCAGCTTTTCGATTTCCGAGAGAATGCCGTTGTGATCGTCCTCAAAGGGCACGAGATGCAGCTTATAATCGGGGAAGTCCTGATTGACCCGGTACCACAGATCCATAAAGGGCTTGGCCGGGTTCAGAAGAGAGGTTCCCACGCAGAAGGTATGCTCCCCGGCGAGAAGGGCGGCCCGGGCGCTGGCCAGAGATTTCCGGGAATAATCAATGAGAAACCGGGCGTCCTGGTAGATGACAGCGCCGGCCTTTGTCAGCCGGATGCCGGAGGGCGTACGTTCGATGAGCTTCAGATCCAGCTGTGCCTCCAGCGTATTCATCTGTTTCATGACGGCGGTAGGAGAGATAAAAAGCTTTCCGGCCGCCTTGGTAAAACTGCCGCAGTCAGCTGCGGCGATAAAGGTGTCAAGCAGATGATTATACATAAAAGCCTCCTGATTTTTTCCGGGCGCCTTCCTGTGCTTTTGGAGGGCCGGCTTGGATAAAAGTATCAACTATCTGTTTATACCACGATAACATATTGGAGATTCCGCGTCAAGAAAAGAACCCTTATAATGAGTACAGAAAGAAAAAAGAAAGCAGGAGAAAACCATGGCAGAGCTGATTGCGTTTTTTTCACGAAGAGATGAGAACTATGTGAATGGTCTGATCAAGACGCTGAATAAGGGAAATACGGAAACGGCGGCATCCATACTTCAGAAGCTGACAGGCGCGGATCTGTTTCAGATTGAGCCGGCACAGCCTTATGCAAAGGATTACAACGAATGTATCGCCCAGGCCCAGGAGGACCAGAAGCGGCATGCACGGCCGGAGCTGAAAAGGTATCCGGAAAGCCTGGATGAGTATGATACCATTTACCTTGGCTATCCCAATTACTGGGGAACTATGCCCATGGCGGTCTTTACCTTTCTGGAGCATTTTGATTTTTCCGGAAAGACAATCAGGCCTTTCTGTACTCATGAGGGCAGCGGCCTTGGAATCAGTGTGGAGGATATCCGGAACACCTGTCCGGGCGCAAAGGTAGCAGAGGGGCTGGCCATCCGGGGAGGAAACGCGGCCCAGTCCAGGCCGGAATTTGAAAAATGGATTTAAGAATATTAAGAATAAAGAATAAGGAGGAGCACAGGAATATGGCATATTTAGGAGAATCGATTGGAAAACTTGGATTTGGACTGATGAGACTTCCTCAGAAGGAGGACGGCGCCATCGATGTGGAACAGACAAAGGAGATGGTGGACCTGTTCCTTGAGGCAGGCTTTACCTATTTTGATACAGCGTGGGCTTATGCCGGAAGTGAGGATGCTATCCGGCAGGCACTGGTGGAGCGTTATCCCCGGGAGAGCTTCCAGCTGGCCACCAAGAACGCGGCCTGGATCAACTGTAAAACGAGGGAGGAGGCCATCGCGCAGTTTGACACCTCTCTGAAGCAGACAGGAGCAGGATATTTTGATTTTTATCTGCTGCATAATCTGGGCGAGGGACGCACGAAATATTTTGATGAGTTTGACATGTGGAGCTGGGTGCAGGAAAAGAAAAAGGAAGGCCTGATTAAGCATGTGGGCTTTTCCTTCCATTCCACGCCGGAGGAACTGGATGAGCTCCTGAATAAGCATCCGGAAATGGAGTTTGTTCAGCTGCAGATTAACTACGCGGACTGGGAGAATCCGGCCGTACAGTCAAAGGCCTGCTATGAGGTGGCAAGAAAGCACGGCAAGCCCGTAGTCATCATGGAGCCCATCAAAGGCGGCATGCTGGCAAATCCGCCTGAATCCGTGGCGGAAGTATTCAAAAAAGCCGAGCCCGATTCCTCGGTGGCTTCCTGGGCAGTCCGGTTTGCCGCAAGCCTGGAGGGCGTTATCACTGTGCTTTCCGGCATGAGCAGCGTGGAGCAGATGAAGGATAACCTTTCCTACATGAAAGGCTTCCAGGGACTGAACGAAGAGCAGCAGGCTGTGATTGCGAAGGCTCAGGAGGAGCTCAAGAAAATTCCGCTGATTCCCTGTACCACCTGCAATTACTGTGCGAAGGTCTGCCCGAAGAATATCGGTATCTCCGGTTCCTTCACAGCGATGAATCTGCTGACCCTTTACAAAGACAAGGCCTTTGCAAAGCATCAGGAGGAATGGCTGGTAGGCGGACACGGAAAAGCCCAGGCGGACCAGTGCGTCAAGTGCGGAAAATGTGAGGAGGCATGTCCTCAGCACATCAAGATCCGGGAGAACCTGGAGAAGGTCTGCGAGGCGCTTCTTTAGGCTGCGGATGAAAATACAGCCGCGGACCAGGGGTCAAGAGCGGCAGACGAAGTGTTTGAAAATTTTGACAGCATAGTTTGATTTTGGTGAGCAAGGGAATTATCGACTCCTCTCTGCAGTCACACCTTATGACTGCAAAGAAAAGCGGAGTGACCCGCACAGAGATGGCAGAGCTTCTGACACACATAGCCTTCTATGCAGGCTGGCCCAATGCCTGGGGCGCTTTCCGTCTGGCAAAAGAGGTCTATGCGGATGATGATGCAGCGGAGGAACATGGCGGCTTCTTCGGTATGGGCGAGCCGAACACTGCGTTTGCACAATACTTTATCGACCAGAGCTACTTAAAGCCTCTCACAGACGGTTCCAAGACCGTATTTGTGGCCAACGTAACCTTTGAGCCGGGCTGCCGGAACAACTGGCACATCCATCACGCAAAGAAGGGCGGCGGACAGCTCCTGCTCTGCGTGGACGGAGAAGGCTGGTACCAGGAAGAGGGCAAGCCGGCCCAGAGCCTGAAGCCGGGCGATGTGGTGACCATCCCGGCGGAAGTCAAGCGCTGGCACGGCGCTAAGAAGGACAGCTGGTTCAGCCATCTGGCCATTGAGGTTCCCGGCGAGGAGACCTCCAACGAGTGGCTGGAAGCGGTAGACGATGAAGCGTACGCGGCCCTTGAAAAATAAGGGAAAATTAAGAGAAAAATAAGTATTTCCGTTTTATAACCGGTTGCGGTTTCCAAAGCCCCTGTGTTAAAATTAATATATAAAATAGAACGTGGTACAGGGGTGACGGAAGACGCGGAACAAAAGAAAACAGAATAATTCTTACGCAGTTCCCGTCCCCTTTGCAGGTGATTGAAAGCGTATCCGTTATCCACAGATGTACTTTGGGTATGTCTGTGGATAACTGCGTTTTCAGGGAGAGATTCACAGGAGGAAAGCCTGATTTCAAGAGCCAGGCTGATATTAAGTTCCGAAAAGGGGGGACCGGTATGAAAAAAAGAGAGAAATACAGAAAAGTCAGAAGATTATCAGCCATCTGTCATGCGGCGCCCGCGGCCTTTCTGGCAGCAGGGCTGCTTTTGGCGGCAGCTCTGGCGGAGCCTGCGGAAGCGGCGGAGCCGGGGCGGCAGAAATCTGCCGGGCAGACTGAAGCTGCCGCCCGGTCTGGAGCGGCTGAGCAGCAGGTATCTGCCCTGCAGCCTGGCTCTGCCATAAAGATAGAAAAGAGCCTTGGCTATGGCTACAGCGCTTCAGAGGCCGAAATCCGGATTGCGCTGGCGAATGATACAGAGACGAAAATCACAATGAAAAATATCAGCTGTGATCTGACGGATGAAGGAGGATATTTTTCTGTTAATACTTCTTTCACAGGAACGGACGTTCAGAATCTGGAGATCGATCCTGATGATGTGGCAGAGCTTTGCTTAGTTAAGTTTCAAACCGGCAGGCCTGTTCAGAAAGAGCCTTATACTGCCAGCCTGCAGATAAAGTATACAGATGATGCTGGCGCAGAACAGAGTCTGCTCTATGAGCTGAGCGTGACGGTGGGACGGAAAAGCATAGAAGACTGCAGAATCGAAGGTATTGAGAAGAAGTATTATTATACCGGTAAAGAAATCAGGCCGGATATGGTCATAACGAATGGCAGCCAGACGCTGACAGATGGCCGGGATTATACAGTTGAATATGCTTCAAACACAGAGGTGGGCACAGGCCGGGTGACCATAACGGGGAACGGAAATTACAGGGGAAAGACAGAGAAATCCTTTGAGATCGCCTGGTATGACGGGCCTGTGATTCCCCGGTTTAACGGAGAAGATCTTTCGGAGACCTGGTATGCGGAAGATGTGCGGATTACTGCCGAAGGATGTACCATTTCAGATTCGCTGACAGGAACCTTCGCTGACTCCTATCTGGTTTCTGAGGAAGGAGAGCACAGCCTTTCCCTGTATTATAAAACACAGGAAGGCTGTCTTACAAACGCGGAAAACTACAGCGTTAGAATCGACAAAAATGCTCCGGTTATAACGGAAATGCAGATTTCCGGCATTACGAATCATGATGCGTCAGTGAATGTCAAAGCGGCTGATACAGGCAGCGGAATTTCCAGGTATTATCTGTACTGTACGCCGGAAGAGCAGGAGACCATTACCGCGGAAATGATAAAAGCCAGCAGTGATACGATGCGGATGGATGCTTCGGAAGCTGCATCAGGCGCAGCGGTCTTTTCCCTGCAGGAGCTCTCTGAGGGGACTGCCTATTATCTTTATGCGGCAGTGGAAGATATCTCCGGAAAGCTCAGTGAAGTGCAGACAGGCAGCTTTACTGCAAAGAAAACGGTGCCGGCAGAAGCTCTTGCTTTCCATGTTTCCGCTTCCGCAGATGCTGTTTCAGTGGAAGCGCTGACGGATACGGAGGAATATGGCAAAGCTGTGTACCGTCTGCTGGATGCTTCCGGCCAGACTGTTTTAAAGGACTGGCAGGAGGATCCTATATTTGCCGGACTGACAGAGAATACAGCTTATACGGTAAACGCGAAATATACAGGCTCTGACGCATATATGGAATCAGAGACTGCCGGCAGACAGGTTACGACAAAACGCTGGGCTTCTGTGGCAGCTCCGGAGAACCTTGCCGCGCAATATGGCCAGGTTCTTAAGGATATAGCGCTTCCCCGGGGATGGAGCTGGGCAGACAGCTCGCTGCCGGTTACAGTGGCAAACAGTGGATATGAGGCCAGATTTCAGGCGGATACAGAGCAGTATGATTATTCCAGAATCGAGGGTTATGATCCTGAAAATGGATATATAGCGCGCCTTCTGCCTGTGAAGGTGGCGCCGGCAGAGCCTGTGCTCACCTGGAAGCCGGGGGATACGCAGGCAGTAGTTTACACCGGAAAAGCGGCTTCGGTCGCGGCGCCCGAGGTGGCCCTGCTAAATAATGAGGTCTTCCGTGGTTCTGTCAGCTGGTCCTGGAAAAAAGACTCTGACAGCAGCGGAGGCTTTACGGCAGGTCTTCCGTCAGAGCCCGGAACCTATGTGGTGCGGGCCAGCGTGGAAGCAGACGGAAATTACAGCGCGGCCAGCGCGGATAGGAAGCTTACCATAGACTGGCTGAAAAACGCGCCGGACGCGGGACTTTCAGATCAGAATGGGAAAGGATTGTCCGCTGGCGTCTGGTGCAGCGAAGCTGTGCTGTCAGCGCCGGAAGGGTATGAGATCAGTCTTTCCCCTGCAGAAAAGTATGGAAGCACCGTCCGGAGCACAGCGGACACCGGGAAAAACGGCGGGACCGTGACCTATTACCTGAGGCAGAAGGCCGGCGGCGGAATCGCCCGGAAGACCGTGACGGTATATGTGGACAGGACAGCGCCCACTGGCAGCATTGCTGTCAGCGGCATCGTATGGAACCGGACACTGCCGGGAGAAGATTCCGAGCTGCGGATTCCGGATAAAAAGGATATTACCATCAGCGCAGAGGACGGACAGTCCGGAGTGAAGACGGTGGAATATACCATAAGCGGTAACAAGTGTAAAAGCCGGGAGGAAATTCAGAAGCTGGACGGATGGCAGATTTACAATCCGGACGCAAAACCGGACATCAGACAGAACGGCACAAATTATGTATACGTGAGAATTACGGATCAGATGGGAAACAGAACCTGGCTGTCTACAGGAAAGATTGTTTATGAGCCTGTGTCAAAGAATGGCGGCAGTTCCGGCGGTTCCGGCAGTTCCGGCAGCCAGAGCGGCCAGACACCGTCCTCCGGAACGGGAAGCAAAAACAGCGTGAAGAACAGCGGCACAAAAGGCAGCGCGGCCCCGGAGGCACCGGAAAAAGGAACGCCTTATATCCACGGCAGGGAGAGCATAAACGGCTGGACCGCCATCAAGGAAGAGCTGGAGGATGCCAGGCCAGGGGAAACAGTGATTCTGGATATGAACGGGGCAGCGGCAGTTCCGGGAAATGTCCTTTCTGTGATGAAAGGAAGGGATGTCCGTCTGGTTCTGAATATGGAAGAGAATATCGTCTGGACGATTGAAGGGCAGAGCTTTACCGCAGAGGAAATTCAAGATATAGATTTTACGGTCGATATGGAGACGCAGGCGATCCCGGAGGAGCTGGTTCAGAAGCTGGCCGGAGAACGGAGTACGGTTCAGATAAGCCTGGGTTATGACGGAGAGCTGGGATTTACCGCTGTTTTGACCATTCGTCTGGATGAAACGTATGCCGGCCTTTACGCAAACCTGTTTTCCTATCAGGACGAAAATGGAGAACTGGAGCATCTGGACAGCAGAGAAACCGGGGCGGACGGAGAAGTGGAATTTTCCTTTACCCATGCCTCAGATTACCTTATTGTCATGGATGAAGAACCCTTTGACGGCACAGAACAGGCCGCGGAAGAGGAAGACCTGACCCTTCCGGAGAAAGACTTGGATGAGGAGAAGAGCGGTATCCGGACGCCGGTTCTGATTCTGGTGATCTGCCTGATTGTGCTGGCGGGCGGTTCCGGACTCTGCATATGGCTGATTCGAAAAAACCGGAAAGAAGATACCGGGGAGGATCTGGAATAGGGCGGAGAGCTGGCATAAATCCGAAAGATAAAGACTTTCTTAATATTCTTAAAAAGAATGTGATCCGCTGGACAGGGGAATGCTGTTTTTGATAGAATAAAGCAGCGCCGGAACAGCCGGCTCGAAAAGGAGGACATTATGAAGTTAAGAAAGCTTATCTGTATACTTGGACTTGGCACAGTTCTTATGCTGGCGGCGGCCTGCGGCGGAAAGAAAACATCCCAGGATCAGCAGACCCAGGACAGCACCGTCGTGCAGGAGGACACGGAAGAACAGGAAAATGAAAATACAGACGCTGCGGCGGAGGAAAACGCTTCGCAGGAAGACAGCGCGGAGGAAGCAGCCAGCAGTGTGCCGGCCAGAATCTACGGAACCATCACAGAAGTAGGAGAGGACACGATTACGGTAGACAATCAGTCAGACGTATCTTCCTCCGGAGAAATCATTCTGACGATTGATCCGGAAAATACTATCCTGGTGGATGCCCAGACCGGTCTGCCTATGACACTTGCGGACATAGAGAAAGGAAGCTTTGAGGCCTATCTGGGGCCGGCGATGACCATGTCTCTGCCGCCGCAGACCACGCCTTATGTGGTGGTTGCCAATATACCGGAAGACGGCGCGGCGCCCCAGTACGCGGTGGCAGCCGGGGATTTGGTTCAGGAGGACGGCTTTTATACTCTGGAAGCCACAGACGGAAGAACCTATACGATTCCGGAAGATGTGGAAATCTCACCATTCCGCACAAGAAACATTGTGACGCTTGCGGATCTGACAGCGGGCAGAGCAGCTCTCATCTGGCTGGATGAAAATGAGACAGCTGTGAAGATTGTGCTTCTGGAGGGCGTGCCCGGAGAAAATGCTTCCCAGGCAGCAGGCACAGAGGAAAAGAATGCCGGAGCCGCTGAGACAGATGCTCAGACAGAGCCCCTGCAGGAATAGGGAAAACGAAAGTAAGATAAACGGAGGAACCTGCCACCAATGATACGCGCCGCTTTTTTTGACATTGACGGAACACTTCTGGATCACAGTATCGGGAGAATCCCAGAGGATACGTTATATGCGCTGGACTGCCTGAAAAAGAAAGAAATCCGCGTGTTCACCTGCACCGGACGCCATATTCTGGAGCTGGATGAGCTGGGGATCAGCGGACTTGGCTTTGACGGGCATGTGCTGCTAAACGGGCAGCTTTGCCTGGACAGAGAGCGGCGTGTGCTGGCGGCGGTGCCTATAAGCAGCCGGGATATGGAAAAGATATTTCCGGTTTTCAATGAAAAAAGGATTCCTCTTTCCTTTGTGGAAAAGGAAAAGATCTATATTAATTTCATCAATGATCAGGTAAGAAAGGCCCAGGAGGATATTTCCTCCGCGCTCCCAAAGACCGGAAGCTGGCAGGGAGCTCCCGTTTATCTGATCGTTGCCTTCGCCGGAGAAGAGACGGTGGCGGAACTGATGAAATATATGCCCCACTGCAGAACCACCCGCTGGAATTCCTATGGGGTGGACATTATCGCTGAGGGCGGCGGAAAGGAAAAAGGGATGGAGCAGATGCTTGCCCGTTTTTCCATCAAAAGAGAAGAGGCCATTGCCTTTGGGGATGGAGAAAACGATATGGAGATGCTGGAATACGCGGGCATCGGCGTAGCCATGGGAAACGCGGACGAAAAGGTCAGAGCCTGCGCGGACTATGTGACCGGAGACGCGGACAAAGGCGGAATCCTGTCGGCGCTCCGGCATTTTGAAATTCTATAGAAAGAATGCAGCATAAAGAGGAGGAGCCGCTGTAAGTATTTTTTACAGCGGCTCCTCCTCTTTGACATGAATTGGAATGAGGGGCTTTGGGAAGCTGTTCAGCAGGCCTGGATTTCAGAAGCGCCGGGATTTCCAAAGGTTTTTGTGATTTCCAGGTCTACCTGCTGTTCGGTCAGTCTTTCCGGCGAGGAAAGTTCGAAATACACATAACTTCCATCCAAAGTCTTTGCATAGCCGGCAGCTGTATAAACAGTACCGCCCGGCAGCTTCTTGGTGAAAAAGAGATAGGTATGCGTATCACGGTCTACCCAGTCACCGATAGAATAGCTGGCTCCGCTTTCTGCCAGTTCAACCACCGCTTCCGATATATGATCGGAAAGCACTTCGTCCAGAATCCATCTTTCTGTCTCTTCCAGATTTACATAGGTCAGACTGCAGTCCGCTGTATCCTCTGCGGGTGCGGCGGTTTCCTTCGCGGGTACGGTCATTCCCGGAGCGGAAGCTGCTTCCGCGGACATCTCTGTCTTTTCGGTAAAAGGATTCAGGTACAAAACCAGGGCAAGCAGCCCGGCCAGGCAGTACAGTGATAACTTTTTCATAACTCCACCTCTTTTATAAAATTTCCTTCCAATCAGAATCTCTGACTTTCCAGAAATATTTTCTCTTTCTTTACGCTAAGTATACACAAGAAATGTTACAAAAATGTTTAAAAGAGATTAGAATTATATTATAAATTCTGAATTAATATTAAAGAAATCAGATAAATAAACAGATTTCCACAGGAATCACGGAAAAAAGACAGAATCCCACAGAGGCAGGGAAACGCTGAGAAAAACATCTTTGGACTAGATTATTTGAACAATATGTGATATGCTTAGTTACATATGGATTGCAGAGATTTATTGCCTGTTTGTTATTTTCTTGAAGATACAGAGGGGGAAAATAAAGGGATGGAGATAAGGTCTGCAAATCAAATTTTAAGGAATACATAAGGAAGGTGAGCAATTGGAGAATTATACCAAGTACAGGTTGAAAGGAAAAGATGAGCTTGTGTCATTACTGGCCGATAAAGACAATCTGTTCATCATTGCCTGCAACAAGTGCTTCAAAGAATTTGAGACGATTGACGAACCAGATTGTGGTGAGTTTGAAAAGATTGCTGCTGAGTGCGGAAAGACCGTCATCGGCAGCGCGAAGGTTGATTTCCTGTGCAACAAGGTCCAGACGGAAAGAGTCATGGAAGGCATGATTCCGGAAGGCGCGGAGAATGTGTTTGTGATCTCCTGCGGACTGGGAATCCAGACCGTTGCGGATCTGGCAGGAAAGCCTGTTTATGCGGCCAGCAATTCACTGAATTACAGAGGATACCACGGCATGGCTCTTACAGAGCGCAAGTGCGGGGCGTGCGCCCAGTGCTATCTGAATGTGACCGGCGGTATCTGTCCTGTGGTGGACTGTTCCAAGAGCCTGCTGAATGGCCAGTGCGGAGGAGCAAAAGACGGCAAGTGTGAGGTAGACAGCACAAAGGACTGTGCCTGGGAGAAGATTTACGAGAGGCTGGAGAAGCAGGGACGTCTGGAAGAGTTCCTGAATCAGCCGGTTCAGATGCGTGATTATTCCAAGGTAAACCATAAGCTGATCAGTGAGTATGTAAAGTCCATCCGCGAGAACCGTCTGGAAGGCTACTACGGCGGTGTGCATCCTTCAGAGCGCAAGGAATTTACCGAGCATCTGGCTCTGAAGAGATTCCCGGATCCGGAGGAGGTAGTGATTCCGCTGTCCATGCATGCGGGCGCTCCGGCAAATCCTGTAGTGCAGGTGGGAGATACCGTAAAGGTAGGCCAGAAGATTGGCGAGGCGGCTGCCTTCATCAGCAGCAATATCCATTCCAGCGTAAGCGGAACGGTCACTGCCATTGAGAACCGTCCCCATGCCACAAGAGGCGAATGTCTGTCCGTTGTGATTCGTTCAGACGGAAAGAATACGCTGGATGAGTCTGTGAAACCCCATAAGCCTCTGGACGAGCTGACTCCGGAGGAGATTGTGGACATTATACAGGAAGCGGGAATCGTCGGAATGGGCGGCGCAGGCTTCCCCACCTCTGTAAAGCTGAAGCCCGCAAAGCCGGTAGATACCATTCTGCTGAACGGCTGTGAGTGCGAGCCTCTGCTGACCGCGGACCACAGAGTGCTTCTGGAGTACGCGGATGATGTCATCTTCGGTCTGAAGGCCATTATCAAGGCGGTAGGAGCTGAAAAGGGCGTGATTGTCATTGAGGACAACAAGCCGGATGCCATCGAGCTTATGAGAGAGAAGACCGCTGAGTACAGCAATATTGAAGTAGTGGCGGCCAGAACAAAATATCCTCAGGGCGCTGAGAAGATGCTGATTAAGCGTGTGACGGGAAGAAAGGTTCCCAGCGGCGGACTTCCCGCGGATGTGGGCTGCGTCGTGAGCAACATCAGCACCACGAAAGCAATTTCCGACGCTATTCAGACAGGCATGCCTCTGATTGAGCGTGTGGTGACCGTGACCGGCGAGAGACTGAAGAACCCGGGCAACTTTATCGTGAAGATCGGAACAAACACAAAGGATCTGATCGATTACTGCGGCGGCATCACAGGCGAGGGCGAGGTGACCATCAAAGCGGGCGGACCGATGATGGGCTTCCTCCTTTCCGATACGAATGTGCCGATTATGAAGGGCTCAAACGGAATCATTGCCGTAGATACAGATCATACGGCTGAGCAGCCCTGTATCAAGTGCGGCCGCTGTATGGATGTATGTCCCATGGAGCTTTCTCCGCTGTATTTTGCAAAATTTGCGGATGAGCAGAACTGGCAGGGCATGAAGGACAAGAATGTAATGGATTGTATCGAGTGCCGCAGCTGCGAGTATATCTGTTCCTCCAAGATTCCGCTGGTAGCCAAGATCAAAGCCGGAAAAACTGCAGTAAGGGGGATGAAGTAATATGTTAATTACCGAATTAAAGGCCAGAGAAGCCATCGCGTCCCTGGTAGACGGAAAAAAGGTTTTCATCATCAACTGTGAAGGCTGCAAAGAAGTTCATTTTCCGGAAAAGGAAGCCAAAGAGCTTGAAAAGGAGCTGGCGGCTGAGGGAAGATTGACCGGAAGCATTACGACAGATTATATCTGCAATCCGGAAAATATGCAGCTGCGCCTGAAGAATCATATGAGTGAGATCGAGGCTGCGGACGCGGTGCTCGTGCTCTCCTGCGGTGTAGGCGTACAGACCATCGCTGGTTATCTGGAAGGAAAGCCGGTATACGCGGCCTGTGATACTTATCCGCTGCCGGGATTCCAGGGTGTCACTCCGCTGGAGTACGAGTGTGATCAGTGCGGCGAGTGCTGGCTGAATCTGACCGGAGGCATCTGCCCCATCACTGCCTGTTCCAAGAGTCTGGTAAACGGACAGTGCGGCGGTTCCAAGAACGGCATGTGCGAGGTGGATGGCGATATGGAGTGCGGCTGGGAACGCATTTACAGACGGCTGGCTCAGCTGGGACGGCTGGATCTGCTCAAGTGCCCCACTCAGGTGCGCAATTTCGCGACAGATGAAGAGGTTTCTAAGTAAGAAATACTTAAAATATCAATGATTAGGAGCAATGTATAATGAAGATTACGGAGTTATTTGAACGTGGCGAATTTGTTGTTTCTGCGGAAGTAGGACCGCCAAAAGGATTTCATGTGGAGAAACAGCTGGAGGAGGCAAAGACCTATCTGAGCGGTGTGGCCGCAGTGAACGTGACAGACAATCAGTCCTCCGTTATGCGTCTTGGCTCTCTGGCTATGTGCAAGGCTCTGAAGGATGAGGGACTTACCCCGATCTTCCAGCTGGCCTGCCGTGACCGCAACCGGATCGCTCTGGAGTCTGATCTGCTGAGCGCCGCAATGTTCGGCATCGAGAACATTCTCTGCCTGACAGGAGACCATACAAAGCTGGGCGATCATCCCCAGGCAAAACCGGTATTTGATCTGGATTCCGTTTCCCTGCTCCACGCAGTGACGAAGCTGGAAGAAGGAGAGGATCTGGGTGGAAACAAGCTGGTAGGCGAGCCGCCTAAGTTCGCAAAAGGCGCTGTGGTATCTCCCTGCAGCGATTCTGTAGATGCGCAGCTTGCGAAGATGGAGAGAAAGGTAGCCGCAGGCGCTGAATATTTCCAGACTCAGGCTGTATTTGAGCCGGAGAAATTCATTAAGTTCATGGAGAAGGCAAAACAGTTCGGCAAGCCGGTTCAGGTGGGAATCATCATTCCGAAGTCTGCCGGAATGGTACGTTTCATGAACAATAATGTGGCCGGCATCCATGTTCCCGATGAGATGATCGAGGAGCTGAAAAAGGATCCGGAGAAGGCTAAGGCGGGAATCACCGGCGTAGAGATTGCGGCCCGCATTATCAAAGAATGTAAGCCGTACTGCCAGGGTGTACATATCATGGCACTGGGCTGGGAGTCCAAGGTACCGGAGCTTTTGAAAGCAGCCGGAATCTAATCCGGGATCGGTATCGAAGTACTGTCAGAGTAAAAAGATAAAATGACCGCTGTGAAAGCAGAGTAATCCTCTGCTTTTCCAGCGGTTTTTAACATTCAGAGCCAGGCGGCACTGATTCAGAGCTCTTTCACCTTTTCATGCTTTCCCTGTTTTCCCTGCCTGGAACCGCGAAAAGCCTGTCAGTTCTTTTCGTCCCGCTGATCGTGGATCAGAAAGGATTCCAGACCGGCCCGGATAAAACGGTCTATGGTCTGCTGAATCTGTTTCCAGTCGGGGCAGTGGTTGCGGAGCATAACCTTATTGATAGCCAGGCAGCCGTTCATCTGGAAATAGAAGATGGCCTCGGCCTCCTGGAATGTGAGAAGACTGTGTGACATCAGCCAGGTTACATAGTCTTCTTTTGTATTTTCCGACATCTTTTCAATGATTCGGGCAGAGATGGTATCGTCAAGAAAGAGAGCCTGGTACCGGCCGCTGCTTTGCAGACGGTCACAGAAGGGATAGGAGCAGTTCTCCGTTCTTTGACCGGGACAGAGAACGTGGTCGATGACGCCTGCGGTCTCTTTCAGGATTTCGTTCAGTATATCATCCAGAACGTCACTGGTATCATAATAATGCAGATAAAAGGTGCCCCGGTTGATGTCCGCCAGCTTACAGATTTCAGTAACGGTGATTTTTGGAAACTGCTTTTCGTTCAGAAGCTTCAGAAAAGTATCTTTGATAATTTGGCGGGTGTAGCGGGTCCGCCGGTCCTCCCGTGGTGTCTTTCCTGGCATTATGCGTCCTCCTTGTCCGGATTTCCTCAACAATCTGTCCGGTTTTGTTCAGAAACCGTACAGATGGGAAAAGATTGGTGATTGTATTTTCCGATAGATTGATTATAATCAGGCTGTAAAGATAAATCAACATATTGTCCAATAAAAAACAGTATGTATGCTCATAGAAGACCGGTGGAAATGCAGAGATGCCGGATGCAATACAGTCCGGCGGAACACATAGATTCTGCCGGACTAATAAGGAAAGGAAGGAAAGATTTTATGGGACATGTAATTGCGGTAGCCGGAAAAGGCGGCGTAGGAAAGACCACATTGACGGCGCTCCTGATTCAATATCTGTGCCAGACCGGAAAGAAGCCGGTGCTGGCCGTGGACGCGGACGCCAATTCCAATCTCAATGAGGTGCTTGGTGTGGAAGTGGGAGTGACCCTTGGGGAGCTCCGGGAAGAGATCGAGCGGGCAGGTTCAGACAGCCGTTATCAGATCCCCGCAGGAGTGACGAAAAAGGATTACCTGGAGGCGCGTCTGTCAGACGCCATTACAGAGGAGGATGATTTTGATCTGATGGTTATGGGACGCAGCCAGGGACAGGGCTGTTACTGTTTTGTAAACGGATTGGTTCAGACCCAGATTCAGAAGCTCCAGAGCCATTATCCCTATGTGGTTGTGGATAACGAGGCAGGGATGGAACATATCAGCCGTGGCATTCTGCCCATGATGGAAGTGGCAATTCTGGTCAGCGACTGCTCCAGAAGAGGTGTACAGGCGGCAGGCCGGATCGCAGCCCTTATGAAGGAATTGAATTTCAAGCCCAGGAGAG
This sequence comes from uncultured Merdimonas sp., assembly GCA_944375725.1. Lineage (GTDB taxonomy): Bacteria > Bacillota > Clostridia > Lachnospirales > Lachnospiraceae > Laedolimicola. The sequence goes on from CALWAZ010000031.1 coordinate 29,627, forward strand.
TGGGACTGATTGTAAACCGGGCTCCGGAAGGAAAGCTGGACGCGGGAACAATGGAAGAGATTCAGAACCAGAATCTGGAGCTTCTGGGAGTGGTTCCGCATGATGATATGATTTACCGGTTCGATTGCGATGGAAAGCCCATTGTACAGCTGCCGGCAGATTCCCCGGTGCGGAAGGCTCTCCGGGAGATTGTGGAAAAGCTGGGACTTTGACGTGTATGGGGCCGGGATGATACCGAAGAGAGGATGCGGAAAATTACGCTGCGGGATATTCCGGCCCGCTATAAGGAATAAATACAGGAAGGAAATGGCGGATGATGACTGACAGCAGAATCCGGAATCGGGCTTTCGATGAAATGCGGAAGCCTGCCCTGCAGCGCCTGGAAGGAAAGGAACCAGGTATGATTGAGAAAAATACAGGGATCCCTTACGACAGGGAGAAAAACGTGTTCTCCCTGAAAAGCCTGGGAAAGAAAATAGAAATCCAGTATCCCTGCTATGAGATAAGGCCGGAGCTGAACGAATGGCATCACCTTCTGCTTCTGCATTATCTGGATATGGCGGACGGCGCGGAACCGGAAGGGGAGCCGATGGCTTTTGGCGATCTGCCCGGCGGGATGGCCCGGGGAGGCGGTTTTGACCGGCAGAGTGAGAGAACATTAAGCCGGGAGCTGGGAAACGGAAATCCCGCGCAGGTCAGAAAGGCATGCGGGATGCTTGGCGGGGAGATAAAGCCTTCCAATGCGGATCTTTGCGCAGTCTTTTCAGTTTTTCCATTTTATCCGCTCACCTTGAAGCTCTGGTTCGCGGATGAGGATATTCCGGGGAGCGGAAGAATGTTTCTGGATAAAAGCGCGGCGCATTTCCTGTCTGTAGAAGATGCGGTGACAGCCGGAACGCTGCTTCTGGAAGAATTGATAAAGGAATACCGGAAGCTTTGCCAGGAAGGATACACGAAAAGGAAAGATTAGATTCTGTATATTGGCTCTGGCCTGCTTATAATCTCAAAACTGAATATCATGCATTTATTAGCGCTGTCACCAGGCAGGAAATCTTATTCAATGAAGATTTCCTGCTTTTTCATTGTAAGGATTGTTTGTATTATTATGCGGCGGACCATTCATTTTAGCTATGAATCATGATAAAATATAAGCATTTTACTTGGGAATAGATTGTATTTATAATCGAAATGTAAACAGAGGAATGTACAGAAATTTTGAAAGGATGAGGAATTATGAAAAAACTGCTTTGCGTGCTTCTGGCCGGGGTTTTGGCTCTTTCCATGGCGGCCTGCGGAAACAGCGCACAGAACACGGAGACGGCGGCAGAGGAACTTCCGGAGTCTGGCGAGGCGGAAGACACAGCTGCGGAAGGCGGAAATGAGGAAGCACAGGAACCGGAAGAAACAGAAGAGATAGAAGCAGCAGCTGATTCAGCAGACATGGAAGGGACAGAAGAAACAACAGAAACAGCAGAGAATGGGCAGAATATTCTGATTGCGTATTTTTCCTGGTCGGGCAACACGGAAGAGCTGGCAGGCATGATTCAGAATGAAACAGGCGGAGATTTGTTTGAGATTGAGCCGGCGGAACCCTATACTGATGATTACGATGCGCTTCTGGACCAGGCCCGGCAGGAACAGCGGGAGAATGCCCGGCCGGAGCTGGCAGGAGAGGTGGAAAACTGGGACAGCTATGATGTGATCTTTTTGGGGTATCCGGACTGGTGGAGCGACGCTCCCATGGTTGTCTTGAGCTTCCTGGAATCCTATGACTGTACCGGAAAAACGATTGTCCCGTTCAATACCAGCGGCGGCAGCGGATTTGGAAACAGCCTTGCGAGTATCGAAGAAAGCGCCGCGGGAGCGGAGATTCTGGAAGGTTTTACCGTAAACGGAGATCAGGTGAGCGGCGCGCAGGCCGATGTGAGCGAGTGGCTTTCTGGTCTGGGCTTTGTACAGTAAACATAAACAGAACCGGAGGACAGGGATATGAAGCCGAAGATGGCGGTAAAAATGGCGGTTGACATCTGTATGACGGGACTGCTGCTTTTCCTGGCAGGATACCAGCTCTGGGGAGAAGAGGCCCATGAATGGGCGGGAGCAGGGATGTTTCTTTTATTCATTCTGCACCATTTTCTGAACCGCGGCTGGTACAGGACCCTGTGGAAAGGGAAGTATGTGCCGGCGCGGATCCTTCAGCTGGTGATCAACCTGCTTCTGTTTTTGAATATGATCGGGCAGATGATAAGCGGAATCATGCTTTCCCGCTATGTATTCGCGTTTCTGCCGCTGTCCGGTGGAATGTCCTTTGCCCGCCTGCTGCACATGGCATCCGCATACTGGGGCTTTGTGCTGATGTCGCTGCATCTGGGGCTCCATTGGAATATGGCGGCAGGGAGAATGGCAAAAATAAGGCTTTTTTCCCGGCCTTCCAGGTGGAGACGCATTGGGGTAAGAACTGTGGGAACCGCGATTGCGGCGTATGGTCTTTTTGCGTTTCTGCGCAGAGATTTGCCCACATATCTGTTTTTGAGAACGCAGTTTGTATTTTTGGATTACAGTGAACCTGCCGTCCGGTTTTATCTGGACTATCTGGCTATGATGGGATTTTTCATTTTTGCTGCCCATTATCTGTCCAGAGGACTGAAATGGGCCGGAAGCAGACGGAAAAACAGCCCCCGGAAGCGGGCAGAACTGTGATATTTACAGGCGGAAGAAAAGAGGTGCAGGATATGAAAAACAGGAAAATGCTGCTGATGCTGCTGTGCGCTTTCGGACTGCTGGCAGGCTGCGGAGCAAAGGAAGAGGCTCCAGCAGCCGGAGCTGAGGAAGCGCAGACGGCTGGAGAGACACCTGTTTCAGCGGAGGCAGGGGAAGAGACAGGAGAAGCAGAGGAAGAGACAGAAGTGCCGGAAAGCGGCAGGGAAGAAAAGAATGAGGACGCGGGACCAGAGGCAGAGGCGGCGCAGGGGCAGGGAACCCCGGCTGTATACATGACCGAGGATATCAGCGCAGAAGGGCTGATGGCTGTCTATGAGGCCTTGAACGCGTCTCCAGAGGGAAGGATCGCAGTAAAGCTTTCCACCGGGGAACCGGGAAGCAATTATCTCCGCACGGACCTGATTGGGGAGCTGGTGCAGTCCTTTGACAATCCCACGATTGTGGAGTGCAATACCGCCTATGGCGGTTCCCGGGCCAACACGGCCATGCATTATCAGGTGGCGGAGGATCATGGCTATACGGCCATTGCCAATGTGGATATTATGGACGAGGAAGGCTCCATGACTCTTCCGGTGAATGGAGGCAGCAACCTGACAGAAAATTATGTGGGGTCCCATTTCGCGGATTACGATTATTATGTGGTGCTTTCCCATTTTAAGGGGCATTCCATGGCCGGGTATGGAGGAGCTGTGAAAAACATTTCCATAGGAATCGCGTCTGCGGAGGGAAAAGCTCATATTCACAGCGGCGGAACAGGCGGCAGCATGTGGGGCGGCGATCAGGACGCTTTCCTGGAGTCCATGGCGGAGGCAGGCAAATCCGTGGTGGATTATCTGGATGGAAATATTTTGTATATCAACGTAATGAACCGTCTCTCTGTGGACTGCGACTGTGACACAAATCCGGCGGAACCGGATATGCACGATATCGGAATTCTCGCTTCCTATGATCCGGCAGCGCTGGATCAGGCATGCATTGATCTGGTTTACGCAGCGGAGGACGGCGCGTCTCTGGTGGAGCGGATCGAATCACGCAACGGTCTTCACACGCTGGAGCACGCAGAGGCAATCGGTCTTGGAAGCCGGACCTACGAGCTGGTGTCAATCGACTGAGAGAAAACAAGAGCCGCAGGCTCTGGAAAGGAGAAAGCAGGACAGCCGGATGGATGTATTAAGACGTGAACTGATTTATATCTGGTATTATTTCAGCGTGCAGCTGGAGCAGATTTTTCAGTGGTGGGTTTTGGGTATGATTCTCGGATCGGCCATCTCTGTGTTTGGAAAACAGAAAATACATCGGGCGTTTTCCGCTCTGGGAAGCCGAAAGACGGGCGTGCTCGGACTGGTTCCTGCCAGCCTTCTGGGAATCGCGTCCCCGCTGTGTATGTACGGGACGATTCCCCTGGCGGCGTCCTTCTCCCAGAAGGGAATGAGAGATGATCTGCTGGCGTCTTTTATGATGAGTTCCATTCTGCTGAATCCCCAGCTTCTGATTTACAGCGCGGCTCTTGGAACAGAAGCCCTGCTGGTCCGCTTCGTTTCCTGCTTTCTGTGCGGAATCGGCGCCGGACTGTGTGTGCGCCTGATTTATAAAAACAAAAACTATTTTAACTTTTCCGGGTTTCAGGCATCTGCGGACAGAGATACGGATCCGAATCCGGCGCTGCGGTTTCTGAAGAATCTGGGGCGGAATATCAGGGCCACCGGTCCATGGTTTCTGGCGGGTGTCCTGCTTTCGGCTCTGTTTCAGCGATATGTCCCTGCGGAGGCGTTTGGACGCCTTTTCGGGGAACAGGAAGGCTTCGGCCTTCTGATAGCGGCAACCATCGGCGTGCCGCTCTACGCATGCGGCGGGGGAACCATCCCTCTGCTGCAGCAGTGGCTTTCATTGGGTATGACTCTGGGGGCCGCTGCCTCATTTATGATAACAGGACCGGCGACAAAAATCACAAATCTGGGAGCGCTGAAAATCGTCCTGGGGCTGAGGCGTTTTATCCTTTATCTGGGTTATGTCATCGTTTTTTCACTGGCATCAGGACTGCTGGTGGACTGGGTCCTTTAAAATAGATTCAATACTATGTAGATTACAGGAGGAATCAGAAATATGAAGAAGAATATTGGAAATTCATTGGCACTGTATCCCACGCCCCTTGTGGTGGTGGGAACCATGGCAGACGGAAAGCCGAACTGGCTTCTTGCCGGACATGTGGGAATTATCGGACATAACAGGGTCATGGTAAGTCTGGCAGAAGCGCATTACACAAACAAAGGAATTAAAGAGACAAAGAAGCTGTCTATCAATATCGTGGACGAGGCGCTTCTTCCGCTGGCAGACCGGGCCGGCTGTGTCAGCGGCGCCAAGACGGACAAGTCCGGGCTTTTTGACTACACGGTAGGAGACACGGGGGCTCCCATGATCACTGCGGCCCCGGTGGTGATGGAATGCAGTGTGGATGATATCTATACGACGAAAGGCTTTGAGAGCTTTATCTGTACAATCGATCATACCTTTGCGGAGGAGAGAGTCCTTACGCCTGAGGATAAGATTGATTACCGCGTATTAAAGCCGGTTCTTTTTGAAATGCCTACCTACGAGTATTTGAGAACAGGTGACGTGATCGGCAGATGCATGTCCTGGGGAAAAGATCAATAAGCTTCAATCTATCTGCAGTTGACAGAAATTTTTTATTCCGTTACTCTGAATACAGAGCTGCCGGCGGCTCTCATTTTGTAAAAAAGGAGAGCGAACACATGATACAGGAAAGACTTGCGGGAAACCATTACGAATGCGGCTTCCGCTTTGGTTCCACGCTGGCAGAGTGCGGAAATTATATTTTGGAACAAATTCCCTTTTCTATTATGGAAGAGCGGCTGTGCTTCGCGGCAGCCTGCCTTCCGGTCTATGAGACGTATTTTCCGGAGATCCTGGAAGAGATTCGGGGAATCGCGGAAGGGCAGAGGTGCCCGGCAGAGAGGCTTCAGGCAGTGCTGTTTTCCATGTACGCCATGCCTCCGGCCTGCCGGTGCTCCTGCTTTGCAGTGTCAAACGGAGCAGAGATTCTGCTTGGACGCAACAGCGATTTCCTGACGGAGCTTCAGGACAGGAACCGGAATGTGCGGTATTGTTTTTCTGACGATTCCCATTCTTTTTACGGAAATACCACATCCTTCGTCCAGATGGAGGACGGCGTCAATGAGAAAGGGCTGGCCGCAGGACTTACCTCGGTATATCCGCCTTCCGGCGATTCGGGACCTCTGATCGCGCCGGGTATGAATGCGGGCCTTCTTCTGCGCTTCTTTCTGGAGAAATGCGCGTCGGTGGAAGAGGCGCTGGCCTGGCTGGAACGGATTCCGGTAAGCTCTGCCCAGACCTTCACCCTGGCAGACGCGGAAGGTGAGATTGCGGTGGCGGAGTGCTTTGCAGGCGGCCTGAAGGTGATGCGTCCGGGAAAAGAGAAACTGAGAAGGCGGGCTTTTGTCTGCGCTGCGAACTTCTTTCACTCCGAAGAACTGAGAAAGTTTAATGAGCCGGGAATCGATACCTGGGAAGCGGAGCCCCGTTATCAGACCATGCAGCGGACGCTGGAGACGGAAGCCGGAGAGATGGGGCTTTCAGACGCCTTCGATTTACTTGCCGGAAAGAAGGGCTTTCTCTGCCAGTATGACAGGATGACAGGGAAGGATACGGTCTGGTCTGTGGTATACGATTTGAAGAGAGGAAAGATATATCAGGCTGACGGAAATCCTTCCAGGTGTGAGTTCGTGGAAGCTGCATTTGGAAATGGATCCATGGAAACAGCAGGTAGATAAGTGATGTCTGGCGTGGTATAATATGTGACAGGATCTGATGTGGGGCTGAACAATACGAATGTCAGATAGAAGAATATTGCAAGTACAGAAAGCCTTAAGGGTTAAAAAGGAAGTGACAGGAATGACGAAACTCAACGAGGTATATCTCCATGCAAGGCCGGCAGACTGCGGCGCCTGTATGGAGTAGTAACGCGCCGCAGGACAGACATGCCGGCTTTGCCGCCTGAAGAATTATTTCAAGGAGGAAGCCTGCATGAAATACATCAATGCAAGAGCGCTTCTCCCCGATGAGCTTCTTAAGGAGCTGCAGGGGTATATTCAGGGAGGATATCTCTATATTCCGGCTGATGAAAGCAGAAAAAAGCACTGGGGAGAAGTATCCGGCTACCGGCAGGAGCTGCAGCAGCGGAATCGCCAGATCATGGAGAAATACCGGAAAGGCGTCTCCATGGATGAGCTGGCTGATCAGTATGGACTGTCTGTGTATGCCATCCGGAAAATCATTTATCAGAAATCATTTTCCGGAAGCAGTCAGGATATAGCAGGAAATTAAAAGACTGGCAGGAGATGTATGCTCTAAGTGACTTCTGAATCATGGCTTTTGTCATGGGGTCGCTTAGAGCATTTTTATTTCAGAAGGTACAGCCATGAATGTCTTCTGTCTTCTTCCTTGCGTCCTTGGAGCAAATGAAATATAATGAAAAAAGATGCCGGAGGTGCGGATATGGACTACATGACACGCAAAGAAATGCGGGAGTATCGCATTATGATCGTTGACGATGAGCCAGACATTTTAGACCTGCTGGAAAAGGCTTTAATGATAGAAGGATTCCATAACATCCTGAAAGCGGATAATGGGAAGAAAGCTGTGAGCATCTGCCAGGAAGCAGGTCCGGATGTGATCATTCTGGATGTAATGCTGCCGGATATTGACGGCTATGAGGTATGCAGGCGAATCAGGCAGTTTTCTCATTGTCCGATCCTGTTTCTCTCATCAAAAAATGATGAGGTAGACAAAATTCTTGGACTGGCCGTAGGCGGTGATGATTATGTAACAAAGCCGTTTAGCCCCAGGGAGATTGCTTTCCGGGTAAAAGCCCAGCTGCGGCGGGCAGAGTACAGGCAGAGCGCGGAGCAGCCTCATGCAATCACCATTGGAGAACTGACGATTGATCCGGATGGATGCCGTGCTTCCAAAAACGGAAAAGACCTGGAACTGACAGCGAAGGAATTTGAAATTCTGCACAATCTGGCGCAGAATGCGGGCCGTGTTATCAGCCGGGAACGTTTGTATGAAAGAATTTGGGGCGAAGACAGCTTTGGATGTGATAACACTGTAATGGTACATATTCGGCACCTGCGGGAAAAGGTGGAGGATAATCCGGCGGCCCCCAAATATATTATTACGATGAAAGGCTTAGGCTATAAGCTGGTGAACCCATATGAAAGATAAATGGAAGTTAAATCCGGTTTTTCGGATATTTGTACTGTTCCTGGTTCTGGCAGTCCTGCTTATTGGCGCGGGGATAGGATTGTTCTATTTCCTTTTTTCCATTCCCGAGCCTGAGGGCTTGAGTCTGGCTTCCTGGCCGGATACCTTTACCGATAATTTTTCGGTATGGATGGAAAACGATGAAGGAACGCTCCAGATAGAGGAGATTGGATTGGAAAGGCTGGACGAGTATGGCCTGTGGCTGCAGGTTATCGATGAATCCGGGCAGGAAGTGTTTTCACATAATAAACCGGAGGATTTTCCTGCAAGTTATACTGCGTCTGAATTGATGTCTTTCAGCACAAATGCCTGTGCAGACGGATATACAATTTTTGTCAGCAGTTTTGAGCAAGCGGGTCAGACATGGAATTATCTGATTGGATTCCCCTATGAAGTGGGCAAATATATGTTGTACTATAACGGTGAAGCTGTCAGCCGCCTCAGATCTGTATTTACCTCATCCGTATTTACCCCATCTGTATTTGCCCCATTTGTATTTGTTCTGTTCTCTGCCGGTATGGCACTGTTCCTGATCTATGGTGTTTGGCTTACACGCCAAACGGGGAAAATAGCCAAAGGGATTGGAAATATTTCACGCAGGGACTATCAAACACTCCCGGAAAAAGGAATATTCGGCGGCATCTACAGGGCGCTGAACAAAATGGATAAAGAAATCCGGCACAGCGATCAGCTGAAAGAGAAAACAGAGCGCGTGCGCCGGGAGTGGATTACAAATATCACGCACGATTTGAAAACCCCTCTTTCTCCCGTCAAAGGCTATGCGGAACTGCTTGCAGACGGGACCGGTGTGGATGCCAAAACGGCGCAGGAATATGGCGCTGTCATTTTGAAAAATGTAGATTACGCCGAAAAACTGATGAATGACTTGAAGCTGACCTATCAGCTGGAATCCGGCGCTTTTCCATTTCATCCGCAGCAGGTACGGCTGGTACGCTACTTGAAAGAGTTAGCGATTGACATTGCGAATGATCCGGCTTTTTCCAACAGAGATATAGAGTTTGAAAGTGAAAGCAGTCTTTCGGAGCTTACCGCTGCAATCGATCCCGATTTATTCCGCCGCGCAGTAGGAAACCTTGTAATCAATGCGCTCGTTCATAATCCATCAGACACAAAAGTAATCGTATCTGTTTTGGAGGACAAGCGGAAAGGCATTTGTATTACTGTTCGCGACAATGGCGCCGGTATAAAGGAGGCAGAGCAGGCCGAACTTTTTACACGGTATTACCGGGGGACAAATACAAAAGAGAAGCCGGAAGGCAGCGGCCTTGGCCTTGCTATTGCAAAGCAGATTGCCGTCCTGCATGGCGGCGATATTGCGGTTAAGAGTAAATCCGGTGAGGGTACAGAGTTTTCCATCCTGCTCCCCGCAAATTAAGGTTAATTTAAGATACAGAAAAGCCAGACCTAAGATGGGCGATCTATGATATAACCATAGAACGCCCATTTCTTATTTGGGACTAAATTCAAAACAGACTGGAGGGTTTGTCATGAAGCTGCAGTTACAGCACTTGCGAAAGCAATATGGATCTAAAACGGCTGTTGATGATGTGAGCGTAAATTTGACACCCGGCGTATACGGGCTGCTTGGCGCAAATGGGGCTGGCAAAACCACATTGATGCGGATGATCTGCGGTGTCCTGAAACCTACTTCCGGCAGTATCCGTCTGAACGGGAAAACAATTCAGACACTGGGTGAGCGGTATTACACACATCTGGGCTATATGCCCCAGGATTTCGGCTTTTATCCTGATTTTACAGCCCGTGAGTTTATGCTCTATATGGCTGCGGTAAAAGGGATGAATAAAAAAGCAGCAAAAGCCCGCACGGAGGAACTGTTAGAGCTGGTAAACCTGCATGATGTGGCGGGCAGGAAAATCCGTTCGTATTCCGGCGGCATGAAACAGCGGCTGGGAATCGCGCAGGCAGAACTGAATGATCCGGACATCCTGATTCTGGATGAACCGACTGCGGGGCTTGACCCTAAAGAAAGGGTTCGTTTCCGCAACATTATTTCCGACTTTGCCAAAGAGAAGATCGTGATCCTGTCCACCCATATTGTTTCGGATGTTTCATATATCGCAGATACGATTCTCATGATGAAGCAGGGGAAAATTTTACTTCAGGGGCCGATGGAGACAGTTACGGAAAGTATGCAGGGTAAAGTGTGGGAGCTCGTAGCGGCTGAGCAGGATGCTGAAAAATACAGCAGGAATCTCCGTGTCGTCAGCCTGCATCACGAAGGCAGTCAGGTTCGTCTGCGGATTGTAGAGGATGAGGCCCCTGCGCCAGATGCCCACAACGTTGAACCAAGCCTGGAAGACCTGTTCCTGTATCATTTCAGTGAAGATATGCAGAAGGAAGGGAGTGAAAATGATGAAATCTCTGGTTAAGTTTGAATTTCTGAAAATCCTGCGGAAAAAATCCACCCTGATCGTGATGGCAGCCAGCCTGCTCATAACGGCTGTTTTCTTCGGTCTGCCGATCCTACAGTTTCAGATTTACAATCAGGACGGCGTCCTGCGGGGGACAGAGGGCATTGCATATGAAAAAGAGCAGTATGCAGAAATCTCTGTCCCGTTGACAAATGAGTACGTTACTGACACAATCAGGGAAGTACAGGAGCTTTTTGCGGATCCTGATAATATAGGCTATGACGGGAATGAGCAATTTCTGATTGATGATGCCTACTGGAAGGGCATTGCCCCGCGAGAAGATCTGCTCGGCCTGATTGCAAAAAATTATGCGGCTCCCAATGTGAGCGTGGGTTATAATGCGCTCCCGGATCTGGATGTTTCTAACGGAACAGACTTTTATCAGGCAAGGCAGGAAAAAATTGAAACCATCCTGAATGATTCATCAAAAGGCCTGACAGAGAAAGAAAAAGAATATTGGCAGAATATGAACAGTCAGGTGGAGGAACCCTTTCAGTATGGCTATTTCGGAGGCTGGGAAGTCATTATTTCTGCCTTTGAACTGCTGATGTTTGCGGTTTTGGCGATCTGCATCGTAATCGCACCTGTCTTCTCCGGCGAATACCAGTCTGGTACAGATGCGGTCATTCTGTCCGGGAAATACGGAAAGACGAAATTAACTACCGCAAAAATTTTGGCCGCGCTTTTGTTTGGCATACTGGCGTTTACGCTCCATATCCTTATCGCGTTTGCGCTTCCCCTTACGGCTTTCGGGATTGACGGCTGGAATCTTCCTTTGCAGATCAATGGAACCACCGTCCCGTATCCGTTGACATTTTTAGAAGGGACGCTTATCAATCTGGGGGTCATCTATCTGGTGCTGATCGCCATGACTGCCCTGACGCTTTTTTTATCAGCCAGAATGAAAAGTCCCTATCAGGTGCTGATTGTAGTTATGCCGGTTCTGTTTATTCCCATGTTTCTCTCACCGAATGGAACCAGCGGTCTTTACAATCTGCTGGTATTCCTGACCCCTTATCAGTCGCTGAAACCGAACTTTGGATCATATCTGTCCTATCAATTCGGACCGGTTGTTCTGGACGCTTTTACAATGAGAACTGTTTTGTATGTTGTCCTGGCGCTGATCCTGCTTCCTCTTGCACGGACTGGCTTTAAGAAACATCAGGTTTCGTAAGGAGCTGCGAAAAAGCAGCTCCTGCTTTTTCTTTGTATACTGATTGATGCGGTATGGTCCTGTAGATAGAAAAATGGCCGGTACAGTAGTAAAATCGGAAGGGAAAAGAAACCTGCGGCAGAAGGAAACAAGCAGGAAAAAGAGAAAAAAGGAGGAGGATATCTATGTGTACCCGATTCGTATACCGTGGCAGTGATGTGATTACCGGATTCAATTTTGACATCGACCCCGCTGTATGGGATCATCAGATTATGTTAGAAGAAGACCGGTTTTATATTGGAATTCTGCGTCCGGACGGACTGCGGCATTCCTATCATGGAGTCAGCCGGAATGGAAACGCGGGAACCCTGCTATATGTTCATGGAAATTCGAATGGAATGTACCGGGAGGACGCAGGCTGCGTGACCATCGCTGATTTGACGGAGCAGTTTATTCAAACGGAACTCAGCTTTGACGAGGTACTGCAGATTGTGCAGACAAAGAAAATTGTCTATGCGCCGGATGCCACGATGCAGGCCATGCTGTCTGACAGGAACGGCCGCACCCTGATTCTCGAGCCGGGCGTCGGCTTCCGGGAGGACGCCGGGAGATATTCGCTGATCACAAATTACTCCCTTCTTGACCCGGAAAGCACTCGTCCCTTTATCGTGCCGGGAGATGACCGGTATGAAAGAGCTGTCCGGCTGTTGGACAGTTATGAAAATCATTTTACAGTCTCCGACGCGTTCTCTGTTCTTTCGGCTGTCCGTCAGGAAGAACCCTGGGCTACCAGGGTTTCCTTCGTTTATTCAGCGGCAGAGCAGACCGTTTACTATGTGGAAAACAATGATTTTGAGCAGATAAAAAAGCATCGTTTTACTCAGTCTTGAGGGAAAGGAAAAGCCATGAATCCAGAAAAAATATATCCACGTTCTCAGGACAGGGAAACCGTGTACTTGAAAAATGTGATTACAGATCCGAATATCACAGCGGGCGATTTTACCATATACAATGATTTTGTCCATGACCCGCGCCGGTTTGAAAAGAACAATGTGCTGTACCATTATCCCATCAATCGGGACAGACTCATCATTGGGAAATTCTGTTCTATTGCCTGCGGAGCAAAGTTTTTGTTCAACAGCGCCAATCATTCCCTGAAATCGCTGTCCACCTATCCTTTTCCCATCTTTTTTGAAGAGTGGGGGCTTGACATCGGGCATGTGAGAGAAGCCTGGGATCAGAAGGGAGATATTGTCATTGGAAATGATGTGTGGATTGGATATGAGGCTGTGATCCTGGCCGGCGTCACTATCGGAGACGGCGCGGTGATCGGAGCGCGTGCGGTAGCGACAAAGGATGTGCCGCCCTATACAATTGTGGGCGGAGTTCCGGCCAGAGAGATTCGCAGGCGGTTTCCGGAGGATGTGACAGAGAAGCTGCTGGCGGTGAGGTGGTGGGACTGGCCGGAGGAGAAGATACAGCAGCATATTTTCGATATCCAGGCTGGAAGCCTGGAGGGGTTCTGAATGAGGATATTTCGGGAAAACAGGCAGACACATAGATATTTTCATATAAAAGTTTTACCGATTTTCTGATTATCTTGGCACCACTTCGCAAATGTCGGAATTGCTTGGAATGGAGAGCTGGATCTTCTCTGGCTCTGGATACTCTGCGGCCTGCCCTTCGGCATCCATCGGATGTGCGTCTGGATCGTGCCGGGCGGGATCTCCCTGGGCGGCGGCACCGCGCTGTTCGTGCTGAACTTCGTGATCGGCGGCATCATCGGGGGCTTCGTCCTGGCGTGGGGCCTGCTGGTGGCGGCATGGTATGTGCCCCTCACCATCTACCACCTGATCGTGGGATGACCGCACTATGGAAATGTGGAAAACGGCCGCTCCGCCGATGGAAAACAGCCATTCACGGCCCGATGGAAAAGCCGGCGGCTTTTCCACAGCCCGCAAACATCGTTTCCCACAGCTCCGCAGGCATGGCCGTTCACACACATCTGTTTTCCCTGGCGCAGGGTGCGCTGGGAAGGCTTCTTCTGCATCTCCTCCAGGACCTTCTTCAGGGCCTTTTGGAGCAGGTCCGCGGTCATCTTGCCCGCTTCCACCGAGAGGGAGACCGCGCCCTGGGTGATCTCTTCCTGCACTTACATCACCTCCGAGCTCCGCCTCCGTACAGGTCATGGCTCACCAGGGAGGTGTAGCAGCTGCCGATGGTGGCCGGGGCGTTATACAGGGCGGCCAGCAGGT
>CALWAZ010000032.1 GCA_944375725.1 uncultured Merdimonas sp.
CTTCTGAACCAACCTCTATAGATTCCGGCATCACTTCGATGCTGCTGGTGTCAATTCTGGCCTCCTGGCGGACCGGAATTGATACGCTGGCCGTATTCTCGTAGGAATTGACATTCTCGTCCTCATAATTCATGGTCACATTCACCACATAGGGCTTCTGGGACAAGTCTGCCCGGGCCTCCATCTCCATGGAAATATCCTTTGTAGCGCCCGGCGCTATCTGATCTACAAACACGGTGCTGGAGCCTGCTGTGGGCAGGAAAGCAGCCGCCACATAGGTGGTATCCGTGCTCTCGCTGGCTGCCTGAATATCAAACACCATATTCTTGACTGCCGTAGCCTTGGATGTATTCTGCAGATGAAGAGTCAGCGTAAAAGTCTGGCCCGCGTGAACCGTCTCCGGATCCGTGGAAAAGCCTGTGACAATCACACGGGGAGTAGAAGCCTTGCCATCTGCGGACACACCTGCGGTTCCCACAACCTTTACATAGGATGTCAGCGTCACGCTGGTCAGCGCATTATTTTCATCCTCATAGGAAACCGTAAAATTAATCGGCACATACCCGCTGGGCGCGTCCTTTCTGGTCTTCAGCGTCCAGGTCAGCTCCCGCCGCCTGTCCATATCCGAACCGCCGTTGTCCGTTCCCGGCAGACCCTCGATAGTCTGGCTGTAGTTGGAAGTTTCGATTTCAAAGGGCCATGTGGCCGCGTCCTGGCTGATCTGAGGCGTTACCACCACATGATCCACCCAGTTCCGTCCCATATTGACCACCGGAAGAACCACATTCACATACTGGCCCGCGTTCGCCACCGGAGTCACCCAGTTTCCGCCGATCATGATGTTGCTGTTTGTGGTGGAAGGCTGGGGCTCTTCCTCGGGGGTGTCGGGAGTCTCCGATTTTACCGCATATGCGTCCAGCTGAGCCTTGACATCGCTCTCAAAAGTGTCCAGGTTGCTGTCATACATTTCGCCAGTCAGCGTTCCGCCCAGCTCATTGGGCTTGCTGATATCGCCAACCATGCTCTGAAGATACTGCAGGGCTGTCTCACCATTGCCCGCCGCCTCAATCTGGGCTTTCTTTATATTATAGTGGCTAATCAGTACTTTTTTCAGGGTTATCTTCTGGCTGTCAGAAACCGGTGTTCCCAGATCTTCGCCTCCGCCCCCTGAACCGCCCGTTCCGGGCTCCTGAGAACCACTTGTTTCCTTTGTCTGAGCGGCAGAGCCTGTTCCCGTGCCTTCCAGAGTCTGAGGCGCTGCTGCCTCTGCCTTCATGGACTGCCATCCGAATCCCGCGGAAGGAACCGCAAGCGCGGCGCACAGGGCCAGCAGCAGTGCTTTCTTTGCTAATCTAAGGTTTCTCATTTTCTTTCTACCTCCCCTTTTCCTCGATTGTCTTCTATCTGCACGATCTTGCCGTCGATAATATGGAATATTCTGTCAGCAAAGCTGGCCAGATGATTGTCGTGGGTAACCATGACCAGGGTCTGATTCTGCTCTCTCACGATCTTTTTCATCAGTTCCATGACCTCGGCTGACGTGTTGGAGTCCAGATTTCCTGTGGGCTCATCCGCGAAAATAATTTCCGGATCCACCACCAGCGCCCTTGCTACGCCCACGCGCTGCTGCTGGCCTCCTGACATCTCATTGGGTCTGTGGTTTTTATGCTTGGACAGGCCTACCAGATCCAGAATCTTATCCGCTTTCTCCAGCCGTTCCTTTCTCGGAACGCCTCGGAACATCAGCGGCAGAGCCACATTTTCCACCGCGTTCATAGTCCCCAGCAGATTGAAGGACTGAAAGATAAAACCCACATGTTCCCGCCGGAACCGGACCAGCTGACTCTCATTCAGCGTTTCCAGATGGGTGCCGCTTATGACAATCTCGCCCTTCGTGGGCTTCTCCAGTCCGGCCAGCATGTTCAGCATCGTGGATTTTCCCGAGCCGGACGGGCCCACAATCGAGCAGAATTCTCCCCTGTAAATATTCAGGCTCACTCCGTTCAGAGCCCTCACTCTGTTCTCGCCTATCCGGTAAATCTTGTACAGGTTTCTTACCTGAATCACAGCTTCTCTTTTCTGTGCCATTTTCCTATTCTCCCGGTTCCGCAGAATTGATTTTCCAGCAATTCTACCATATCTTGTATCATGTGATTTCAGTATACCACAAGCATTTCTGAAAAACTATTTAAGAATTCTTTAATATTATGCTTAGAAAATTCCCGGACGCCGCCTGCCGCCCTGCGCGCCTCGGGCATAAAAAATCCCGGGATCCTTTTTCTGGATTCCGGGATTTTTTACATTCTAATTACATATCCAGCGGATATTTGTCAGTCAGGCTCTTCACCAAAGCCTTGGCTTTTTCTGTGGCGCTCTCCCCTTCTTTAATCAGCATGGCAATCGCTTCCGCTATCGTCTCCATATCCTCCTCCTTCAATCCGCGGGAGGTGACAGCCGGCGTTCCGAGCCGGATGCCGCTGGTCACAAAAGCTGACTTGGGATCGTTGGGGATTGTATTCTTATTTGCTGTGATATTGGCTACATCCAGAAGATGCTCCACATCCTTTCCGGTCAGATCGAAGGGAGTCAGATCCACCAGCATCAGATGATTGTCTGTGCCTCCGGACACAATCTTAATGCCTCTGTCCATCAGCCCCTTGCAGAGCGCCTGGGCGTTCTTCACTACCTGCTTCTGATATTCCTTATATTCCGGCTTCAGCGCCTCTTCAAAGCAGACAGCCTTTGCCGCAATCACATGCATCAGGGGACCTCCCTGGATACCCGGAAATACGGCCTTGTTAAAGTTGAACTTTTTCGCAGTCTCGGCGTCTGACATAATCATGCCGCCCCGGGGTCCGCGCAGGGTCTTGTGGGTCGTGGTAGTAGTCACATGAGCATAGGGAATCGGGCTGGGATGAAGGCCTGCCGCAACCAGGCCGGCGATGTGGGCAATATCTACCATCAGATACGCTCCCACCTCATCCGCTATCTCACGGAACCGCTTGAAATCCAGGGTCCGGGCATAAGCACTGGCGCCTGCGATGATCATTTTCGGCCGGCACTCCAAAGCAATGCGGCGGATTTCATCATAATCCAGCACACCGTCATCATTGACTCCATAGGGAACCACATTAAAATAGGTTCCAGAGAAGTTGGCAGGGCTTCCATGGGTCAGATGTCCTCCGTGAGCCAGATTCTGTCCCATGATCGTATCTCCCGGCTTCAGCATGGCGAACTGCACAGCCATGTTTGCCTGGGCGCCGGAATGGGGCTGTACATTTACATACTCGCAGCCGAAAATCTTTTTTGCTCTTTCAATCGCCAGATTTTCCACCACGTCTACGCATTCACAGCCGCCGTAGTATCTTTTTCCGGGATAACCTTCCGCGTATTTATTGGTTAAGGGGCTTCCCATGGCGGCCATCACTGCCTTGGATACCCAGTTTTCTGACGCAATCAGCTCAATATGGCTGTTCTGGCGGCTCATCTCCGCCTCGATCGCAGCGGCAATCTCCGGATCAGCCGCCTTCACTTCCTCTAATGAATACATCTCGCTTCCTCCTGTGCTTTTCCTGCGGCCCGTTCCTCTGTGTCTTTCTATAGCGCACATTTGTCTTCGCCGCATATAATGCCATTATATTAGACACACATGAAAAAAGCAAGTATTTTTTCTTGAAAAAAAGAGAAGCCCCGGCTTTCCCCTGAGCTTCTCTCTCATTTTATTCTTATTTATTTTCGGGATATGTCCTGTTTCCCCGGATTTCATCAAATCTACAGCACTACCGCGCCCAGAACCTGAACGTTTCTGTCGTCTGCCAGAGCCTTTTCCTTTTTGATCAGCTTCGTGTAAGAAGCACCTTTCTTTTCCAGGAAAAGCACGCCTTCATAGCTGCCCATGTCCTCCAGAGCTGACGCCTGGAAAATAATGCGCTCATAGGATGACAGGCTTATTCCCTCCAGTTCCGAAGCAAGCTGCGCAGAAAAGGCTTCTGCCTCTTCCCTGTTCATGGTGCCCGCAAGCATGATTTTTTTCATGCTGCCTTCTCTGGAAACTGCCGTCTTCAGATTGGCCGCCACAATTTTCAGCTGCTCCTCATAGGTAATATCGGCGTATTCGCCCTCTTCCATCCGCTGCAGCCATTTATCTATAAAGCCAAAGAGCCTCTTCTTTGCCGGGGCCTTTGTAACCTGTCCCAGAAGCGGCATGCCGAACTCCTCCCGGAAGCTCTCTGTACTCTGCAGCTTTCCGCTCATCAGATAAATCACAACCAGGATAAACGCTGCCAGGAACGCTCCCAGAACAAGGCCAATTACCGCAAACTTCACTGCTTCCTTCACCGGGCTGTCATAGGTGACAGTCTCTCCGACCACAATGGTCTCTCCCTCTTCCTCTACCACAGTCTCAAGCTCTGTCTGCATATTCTTCAGCTGTGTAAAGGTGGAGGTATAGGCATTCAGCACTTCATTCTGGTAAGACTGGATACTCCTGTCGATGCGTTCTGTCTGTGACTCAGCCAGAAGCGTAACCGTATGAACGGCGATCTGCTCCTGAAGCTGGGCAGAATAATCTGTCAGCGCGCTCTTGGCCGCTTCCATATAGTCCGCGCATTTTCCGGCGCTTTCTGCTGTAATCTGAATCCGGAATACATTGGGCCTGCTCTCTCCAATGCCGGCGATCTGAATCTGGGAAGAGCTGCTTCCATCAGAAAGCACATAGTTTTCTTCCATGACAGGAATGTCTTCACTCTCAAAAGAAATCAGATACTGAAGCTCAGATTCGGAAATATCACGATCTGATCCGAGTATCTCCGCAGCCAGTCTTCCGTCTGTGACGAAATCCTCATAGGCTGTAATCAGACTGTTCCTGTCGGCCTCACGGGCTCCCTCCACATTCAGATAGAAGCTTAAATTGCCTGTAGCAAGGTTGTAGGGATCCAGCTGCATAATCACTGAATTGTCAATATACTCCCGCATTCCATCCATTTCCTGCTGCAGGTTTCTGATGGCCAGATTATAGTACTCAATATTGGGATTGGAGATCACTTCGGTCTCCTTTGTCTCCCCATCCTCTTCCGCAAGAAGCTGCGCTTC
Organism: uncultured Merdimonas sp.; assembly: GCA_944375725.1. Classification (GTDB taxonomy): domain Bacteria; phylum Bacillota; class Clostridia; order Lachnospirales; family Lachnospiraceae; genus Laedolimicola. Next base: position 5,092 of record CALWAZ010000032.1, read on the forward strand.
CCGCTTTGCCTGATTGCTCTGCACCGTAGACTGATATTTCCAGGCTCCGGCCAGCACCGCCACGATGACCATGGCCGCAATGACCCAGCGCCATTTTTTCAGACAGAAAAACAAAAGCTCCGTCAGGCTGATCTCCTTCTCGTAAGGCTCCTGATATTCGTTCATATTTTTTCCTCCTGCTATCACTTGTTCCGCGTGACATAGATAATTTATTATAGCCTATTTGCAGCAAAATAGCAACCGGGTTTTCCGGCCCTCTGCCGACTCCTTTCTTGACAGTCCTTTTCTGACCGCCTATAATTGTCTTTGAAAATGACAGACATTAAAAAGGAGTGTGCGCGTTTGACAGACAGCCGCTATCGTTCCCTGAATGACGCTCTCCGGGAGCGTTTTGGAGAAAAACTGTATAAACTGACCCTGAACGGCGGCTGCACCTGTCCGAACCGGGACGGAACTTTGGGCACCCGCGGCTGCATCTTCTGCAGCGAAGGCGGTTCCGGGGAATTTGCCGCAAGCCCTCTGCTCTCTGTCAGAGAGCAGATTGAGGATGGGAAAAGACGTCTGGCAGGGAAAAGGCCGGTGCGTAAATATATCGCCTATTTTCAGGCATATACAAACACCTACGCCCCCATAGATCATCTGCGGCGCATCTTTACGGAGGCAGTTTCCTGTCCGGAAACTGCTGTCCTGTCCATCGCCACCAGGCCTGACTGCCTGGGGCCGGATGTGCTCTCCCTTCTGGAGGAGCTGAACCGCGTCAAGCCCGTCTGGGTAGAGCTGGGACTGCAGACCATCCATGAAAAGACTGCCGCCTTTATCCGGCGGGGTTATTCTCTTCCTGTCTTCGACCGGGCCATGAAGGAACTGGATCAGCGGGGGATTGAGACCGTGGTCCACACCATCCTGGGCCTTCCCGGAGAGACAGATGAGATGATGCTGGATACTGTCCGATATGTGAGCCATACAAAGGCTGCCGGCATAAAGCTGCAGCTCCTGCATATATTAAAACATACAGATCTGGCCGATTACTATGAACGGACAGGCTTTCATGTCCTTTCCAGAGACGAATATGTGGATCTGGTCATCCGATGTCTGGAGGTCTGCCGTCCGGATCTGGTCATTCACCGTCTGACCGGCGACGGCCCGAAAGATCTTCTGATCGCACCGGAATGGAGCCAGGCCAAGCGCCAGGTTTTGAACGAAATCCATAAGGAACTGAAACGGCGGGACACCTTTCAGGGCCGTCTGTACGTTCCCTAGGATTTCCGTATCCGGAATGCTTTCGCATCCGGCAGTCCTGACGCCGGGGCGCAGGACATGATTGATGAAAGGAGCATCCTTATGGCTGATACCTTTACCCTTTATAAACTGATTATCCTTTACCTGCTGGACAAGGTAAACTTTCCCATGAGCAACGCCCAGCTGTCCGAATTTATTCTGGAAAAGGAGTACACCGACTATTTTACCGTTCAGACCGCTTTGTCTGAGCTGAGCGAGACAGGCCTTCTCAAGGTAAAAACCGTCCGCAACACTTCTCTGTACCGGATTACGGAAGAGGGGCAGAAAACCCTGTCTTACTTCCTGAATAAAATTTCTCCCGCCATCCGGGAAGAGATTGATTCCTTTCTGAAAGAGCACAGCTATGAGCTGCGCAATGAAATCTCCACTCCGGCAGATTACTACCGGACAGATTCGGGAGAATACGCGGCCCGCTGCCGCGTGCTGGAGCGGGACAGTGTCCTGATTGATCTGACTCTGACCGTTCCTGTAAAGGAACAGGCAGAAGCTATCTGCAGCCACTGGCGGGGCAAAAGCCAGAGCCTTTACGCCGCTATCATAAAAGAGCTGCTGTAAAGCTGCAGAAAAGAGGAAGCCGCAGAAAAGCCCGGAGCGCCAGACCTGTATCAGGTCCGGTGCTCCAGCTTTCTGCGGCTTCTTTTTTCTTTTTCCGCTTTTCTCTGCCCTCTCTTTACCGGTCTTTCCGGTACCGGTCCAGGCCTTGCGCCAGCGTCTTCACGTCTGAAATCAAATCATCGAAAGCTCCCGACTCATAAAGGCTGATCAGAATCATTCCTACAGGAACCGCGATGATCATGGCCAGAATTCCGCCCACCTTGTAGCCGATAAACATACAGAACAGCGTAGCCAGAGGATTCAATCCTATCGTATCGCCCACAATCTTGGGCTGGATCAGCTGGCGCACCAGCTGGCTTACCAGATAGATGATGATAAGCCCCACTGCGAACTCATAATCCGCGCTCAGAATTTTCAGCACCGCCCAGGGAATCAGGGCTGTTCCGGTTCCCAAAAACGGCAGGAAATCCAGAATCGCAATCAGGATCGCGAACAGCACCGCGTAATTGATTCTCAAAATCCAGAATCCAATCAGAAGAATCAGCGCCACCACGCCCATGATTTTAAACTGTGCCTTAAAGTAGCCGCCTACCGCCTTTTTGAAATTTCCGGTGATAAAACGCCACTTTGAGCGGAGAGATTCCGGCGTATGCTCTCTGACCCACTGAATAATCTTTTCCCTCTCAGCAATAAAGAAATACGCGGAAAGCACAGCAAAAATAATGTTTACCAATGCATTGGGAATATTTCTGGCGATGCTTCCCGCCGCTGC
>CALWAZ010000033.1 GCA_944375725.1 uncultured Merdimonas sp.
AAAACATCGGTTTTCTGGCCCACTGGCACAGAGAAATCGAGCTGATCTATGTGCGCTCGGGAAGCTGCCGCTTAAGCATCTCAGACCACACTTTTACGGCCCATGCCGGCGATCTGGCTGTCTGCGAGAGCGGCGTCATCCATTACAGCGACTCTCACGGCATGGACAATTCCCTGGATTTTATTATTTTCGATACTTCGATTTTAGGCCCGCTTTTCCAGAACCCGGGCTTTTCCTGTCCTCTCGTCACAAAGGAACAGCTGGAAGCCTGCGGCCTGGACAGCCGCTTAAAGGAGCTGATCGACACGGTATCCGGGGAACTGGCCGGAAAGGCCCCCTTCTACCAGGAGGTGGTCATTTCCTCCATCCAGACCTTCTGGGCGCTCCTGAAGCGTTTTCATCCCCGGACAAATTCTGTGAGCCTGCCCGATGACCGGAGAGCGCGGATGCTCCTCGATCTGCAGGAGCTTCTCTCCTATATCGACGTGCATTACGCGGACAATATTTCTCTGGAATACGCGGCCGGACGCATGAATTTCAGCCCCAGCCATTTTTCCAAAACCTTCAAGCGGGTGATGGGAATTAACTTCGTGACCTATCTGAATATGGTTCGGGTAGAGCAGGCCGCCAATGAGCTGCAGCATACGGATAAGAAATTCACGGACGTGGCCTTAAGCTGCGGCTTCAATAATATCCGGACCTTCAACCGGGTTTTTAAGGAGATTACCGGATATACGCCCTCGGAATTTCTGGCTCTGCCGGACCCGGACATCTACAAGCGTACCTATTACAACCGGCGTTCCGCGGAAAAAGAATTTGTGAAGGATGATTCCCTGACTCTTGTGAAAAATTTTCAGTGAAAAGCATTATCTGATGGCGTTTCTGTGCCGGACCACTCAGACCGTCATCACCTTAAAAATATCATACTTTCAATCTAAGGAGGCATCCTATGTCAGAAAAACCCGTATTGTACCGGAAACGCCTGATCCCTTCCGAATGCATCCGCCTGGACAGCGACGAAATTCTGCTGCGCAGCGAGCGCCTGCTGGTAACCCGCTGGAAAACCATCCGTCCCAAGAAGGACCTGAGCCGCGGATCCTCCTGCTATCTTCTGGAAAAGGGCTGGAAAGTCAGCCGTTTTCTCGACCACAGCGGCAGCCTGATCTGCTGGTACTGTGACATCATCGACTATACCTATGACGCCGGGACTGACACCTATGTGTTCACGGATCTTCTGGCCGACGTGCTTCTCTATCCTTCCGGCGAAGTGCGCGTGGTGGATCTGGATGAGGTGGCCCAGGCCATGGAAGAGGGGCTCCTCTCTCCCGCCCAGGCAGTCTGCTGCCTGCGCAGGCTGGACGGACTGCTCCGGGAAGTCTACGCCGGCAGCCTGCTGCCGGCGCTGGAAGAGTACTGGCCGGAGTGAACGCAGAAACAACTGCAACGATACTTCTGTTTTTACTGCTTTATAGCCAAAAGTATCCTGCCCTTTTTAGGCACAGGATACTTTTTCTTTTGCTTTCTCAATTTATACCTCTGATAAATCATCATCCTTCATACACAGATGGACAGCTCCCAGCTTAAAGGTCTGAGGCAGCGCCAAAATATTCGGGTTCGGCCCTACAAATTTCTTCTTTGCATCCTCCAGAGCCTCTTCAAAACTCGCTCTCGTCTTCAAGCCCATGCCTCTGGCAATCCCCGGCTCCTGTGCCCCTACAATATAGATGGCAGCCGTATTCATTTCCGCGATGTGCCCGCAGCTCATCATAGAAAAACCATGGAAAGGATGAAACGCGTTGCAGTACCTGTATTTTCGGATGTACTCCTCATTTGTAGCAAAATACTCTCCATAACGGTTCATGTCCGGCAGGATATTCATATAATCATGCTGGAACATCTCATACAGCTCCCGCAGATAAGGCCAGCGCTCATCGTGGAAATATCCATTGCAGATGGAAGAACAGATAATGACGCAGTTTTCCTTCATCACCCTCTTATGACGGATAACCTGAGCGCTCAGGGCCTGCATCATCTGAATAGGATTCGTTCCCATACCATTTCCATAATGGAAATCCTGAGGCATGCCAAACACCATCACATCATACTTTTTCTCCGCAAAAGGCACATAGGTCCGTTTATTGGCCATGATCCAGGATTTTGGCTGCATCACCTTCGCGTATCCGCTGTTGATCTCAATCTGCCTGGAGTAAGTGTCCAAAACTGCGTCACAACAGAAGAAAGGATGCCCCATCTTTTCTTCCATATACATACCAATCTCATCAAATTTGGTCCGCATTAGACTGTGTCCGGATACCGGCGTAAAATCCGCCCGGTGCATCACATCCGGCACATGATGGGACGCAATAGATCTCCAGTGGGTAATTCCGGTGGCGCAGTGCTTATAGCCGCCGGAATATCCCCCATAAGGATTTCCCTGGGTATGTCCAATCAGAATTGGGATATCACAATCAAACACATACTTGTTCATCAGCACGCGGTCTCCGCGGGCCGTGCATCCTAAATCCACCAAATGCTCATAGTCCTCCGAGTCATGGCTCGTAATCTGATGGGTCCAGTAAAACTCATTGAACAGCTTTTCTCCGAGAATCTTCTTCATCTCAGGCACGGTTGTCCGAGGATGAAGCCCATTGGAAAACAGAAGAAGAATATCCTTTTTTTCCACTCCCGCCGCGTACAGCTCCTCCAGAATCACCTGAATCGCCACCTTTCGGTGCGAGGTGGGCTGACAGCCTCCTTTTACAATATCGGGAATCACAAAAACCACCCTGCTGCCCTTATGAGCCTGCACAGACAGAGGCTCCATACCCATGGGATTACGGACAGATTCCCGCGTTTTTTCATAGATTTCGTCTTCCGGGATAAAGGGCGGATCCGGAACCGTCGTCCCAGGGATAAAGACATCTGTATTGTCAGGCAGTTCCGCGGATATAAGACCATGGCCGTATTCAAAGTCAAGTTTCATCATCTACTTCTCCTGTTGTATTGCTGATACACAGTTTCTGAGTTCCAAATACTGATTGTATTTTTCATCATAGAGCATTTTATACTGAGGTTCCGGATAAAATATCTTTCCGGTTTTGATGCATACTTCCGATGCCTCGGCAAGCGATGTATAATATCCTTCTCCCACTGCTGCCAGAAGCATGCAGCCCATTGTCCCCGACTGTGCGTGACGCAGTCTTTTTAATGTACAGCCTAGAATATTGCTTTTCATTTGAAGCCAGTAATCAGACTTTGCGCCGCCGCCGGCAGCTGTTACTTCCTGGATGTCTTTAACCAGCAGTCTCAGTCTGTCCCGGCAGATTCTTATTTCAAAAGCGATTCCTTCCATCAAACTCTGATAGATCTCCCAAGCCTCCGTAGAGAGTTCCATGCCCCAGATAACACTTTTTGCCTTATCAGAAATATCTGGATAATTCCTGCCTGTAAAATAGGGTATTGTTATGACACGGGCAGGATTTTTTGTACACCGCTTCTGCATAGCAGTATGTATTTCCCCCATTTCTTCCGGTCCTCCAGCTGATACAGAAGGGAGCTGATTGAGTATGCGCGCCTCCCAATCCAGGGATGAGCAGCCCGATACAGGTGCCCAGAAATAAAATGTTTTATTCTCCATAGGAAACGGCAGCAGCTGAAGCGACAGTTTTGTGCGCATGTTTTCTCCCGTTTTCAACTCTGCCACGCCAGAGATACATTCTACTGTGCCTGAACAATTCAATAATGCATTGGAATCCAAAATTCCTGAGCCTACCACATTGCACATCTGATCATGCCCTCCGGCATACATTTTTATTTTCCCACTCAACCCCAGCTCTTCCAGCGCAGACGTACATATGTTACCCGCAAAGCTGCCGGATGGAATTATTTCCGGCAGTTTATCTTCATCTATTTCCGCAATTTTAAGAAGTTCCCCTGACCAGCAGTGTTTCTTTCTATCATAAGCCATACTCCTGGAGGCCGAAGAATCACTGACTACATAGTTTCCAGTCAGTTTATACAATACAAAATCTTCCATCTGAAGGAATTTATAAGCTTTCCCGTAAATCCCTGTATGCTGCCTGTACCACAAAATTTTCACCAGCGGAAAGCGCTTGTGCGGCAGCAGCCCTGTTATTTCCCAAATCCGCTCTCCGGATATATGCAGAAGAATCTGCTTCAGCTCAGCTTCTCCTTCCACTGCATTTCCAGTAAAGGGATCACATAATATCTTGCCGTTTCTGTCTATGGGAATTACTGCTTCTCCAAACGTAGTAACCGCCATAGCGCTGATATTTTGTCCTGTTGCCAGCTGAGCCGCGGCCTTACGGACAATTCGGCATATGGTATTCCATACATTTTCTGCAGAAATCCGATTTGAAGTCTTGACCTGATCATATCGTTCAGAAGTCTCTGCAAATACTCTCCCATCATGGTAATAAATTGAAAATTTTGCATTTGTGTTACCTATATCCAGCCCTGCAAACATTACTTTTCTCCCGCTCAAAGCCATCCATCGATTAAAAAGTCAAAACTACCTTAAAAGCTTCCCTGTTTCTGATCATAGCAATTCCCTTGTTCACCTCTTGCATAGGAATCACATGCGATATAAAATCTTTCGGGTTTACCTTTCCCTCACGGATCATGCGCTGAAGCAAATCCAAAGACGCAAAGCTGTGATAAGGAAAGTTTAACATATGAAGCCGGACACTGTTCTTGATACTCTGAACGTCCAAAATACAGTCATCCTTTTTTAGGACCCCCATTGCCCCTACAGTCCCATTGCATTTGCAGTAATAAGAGCCCTCCAGCAGAATTTGAGAACTGCCCACTGCATCTATCACTATGTCAAACAGCTTTCCATTCAATATTTTCCCCAGCTCTTCTCTCGTAAGATCAATGGTTAAATCTGTATGGGCGATTATTTCCGCCTGACGCAGGCGCTCTGCTATTTTATCCACTACTGCCACAAACCGGGCGCCCCGCAGTTTACAAAAAAACGCGGCCGCCAGCCCCATAGGTCCGCACCCGTAAATGAGAACTGAATCTCCTTCCTTTACGCCAAAATTTATGACCGCAGAAAGGCTTTCTGCCAGCGACTGAAAAACTCCCGCTTCAACCAGATCCATATCCGCTTCCAGCCGCCCATTTACTTCCGGTCCATCCTGATAGGTGTAAACCCGCCGTCCATACCCCGTTATCTCCGGAATCTGTTCTACAGAATACCCATCCTCCATCATGCTTTTGACATCTGGAACCAGTCCATATTCTGCCATACTGCCATGAGTCTTTGTATATCGGCTTTCTGTATTTTCCCTCAAATTTGTATGAATAAATCGATCTCCGATTTGAATATGACGGACTTTTTTCCCAATGGCAGTTACCTCTCCAGCACTCTCATGTCCCAATATAGTTGGATAATCTGCCAGAGTTTCCTTTTCCGTACCATCTATATACTGCAAATCCGTTCCGCTGCATATTCCACAGGATTTCACTTTCACTAAAGCATCATAGTCTCCCGGTTCCGGAACAGGAATGTCATCCACTATCTCTACTTTTCCCGGTTCCATAACCACAATGCCTCTCATATATCTTTTCATAGCTATCCTCCTAAGGAACAATTCCTCCCGCGGCCATATACAAGTCATACCATTCCTCACGGTCTAGAATAACATCTTGTCCTTTCAGGGAATCACGGAGCCGTTCCGGCTTTGTACTTCCCAGAAGAA
>CALWAZ010000034.1 GCA_944375725.1 uncultured Merdimonas sp.
CCCGCAGAAACTATACTCCAGGAGGAAGCTTATGTTCAAGATTGTAAAAGCAGAGCAGCTCTCTGCAACTGTTTACATGAAAGTCGTTGAGGCTCCGCGGGTGGCGAAAGCCTGTGAGCCGGGACAGTTTATTATCGTAAGACTGGACGAGACAGCAGAACGTATTCCGCTGACGATCTGTGATTACGACAGAGAGGCAGGAACCGTGACGATTGTGTTCCAGCCCATTGGTGTGTCTACCAGCAAGCTGGTGGATCTGAAGGAAGGAGATTACATCCTTGATTTTGTGGGACCGCTGGGAAAACCGTCCGAGCTGGTAACCGATGATTTTGAAGAAGTAAAGAAAAAGAAAGTGGTTTTTATTGCCGGCGGTGTGGGAACAGCTCCCGTATATCCCCAGGCAAAATGGCTGCATGAACATGGAATCGAGTGCGATATCATCGTAGGCGCCCGTACAAAGGATCTGCTGATCCTGGAGGATGAGCTGAAGAGTGTGGGAAATCTGTATCTGTGTACAGATGATGGAAGCTATGGATTCCACGGCGTAGGAACAGCCATGCTGGAGAAGCTGGTAAGCGAAGGCCATCAGTATGATCTGTGCGTAGCTATCGGACCGATGATCATGATGAAATTTGCCTGTCTTACCACAGAGAAGCTTGGCATTCCCTGCGTAGTCAGCATGAACCCCATCATGGTAGACGGAACCGGTATGTGCGGAGCCTGTCGTGTGCTGGTAGGCGGCGAGGTGAAGTTTGCCTGTGTAGACGGACCGGAGTTTGACGGCCACAAGGTGGATTTCGATCAGGCTATGCAGCGTGCGGCTATGTATAAGACAGAGGAAGGCCGCAGATTCCTGGCTTACAAGGAAGGAAAGACGCATCACGGCGGATGCGGAAATTGCGGAGGTGACAAATAATGGCTGACGTATTAAAGAAAGTACCGGTAAGAGAGCAGGATCCGAAGGTCCGCGCGACCAATTTCGATGAGGTCTGCTTAGGTTATAATAAAGACGAGGCTGTGGAAGAAGCCGGACGCTGCCTGGACTGCAAGAAGGCAAAATGTATGGAAGGCTGCCCGGTTCAGATACATATTCCGGATTTCATCAAGGCTGTAAAAGAAGGCGATTTTGAGAAGGCTTACGGTGTCATCAGCGAGTCTTCCTCTCTCCCGGCCATCTGCGGACGTGTATGTCCCCAGGAAAGCCAGTGTGAGGGACGCTGCATCCGCGGCATCAAGGGTGAGCCGGTTTCCATCGGAAAGCTGGAGCGTTTCGTGGCTGACTGGGCGAGAGAGCAGGGCATCAAGCCTGCGGCTCCCACAGAGAAAAACGGCAAGAAGGTGGCTGTCATCGGTTCCGGCCCTGCAGGTCTTACCTGTGCCGGCGATCTGGCGAAGCTTGGCTATGATGTGACAATTTTTGAGGCTCTGCATAAGGCGGGCGGCGTGCTGGTATACGGTATTCCGGAGTTCCGTCTTCCCAAGGATGGAGTAGTTCTGCCTGAGGTGGAGAATGTGAAATCTCTTGGCGTAAAGATTGAGACAGACGTGATTGTAGGAAAGTCTGTCACCATCGACGAATTGATGGAGAAAGAAGGCTTTGACGCCGTATTCATCGGTTCCGGGGCAGGTCTGCCCAAGTTCATGGGAATCCCGGGCGAGACAGCCTGCGGCGTATTCTCCGCGAACGAGTACCTGACCAGAAATAACCTGATGAAATCCTTTGATGAGAACTATGATACTCCTATCGCAAAGGGACATAAGGTAGCTGTAGTCGGCGGCGGAAACGTGGCTATGGACGCTGCCCGTACTGCTCTCAGATTCGGCGCTGAAGTACATATCGTATACCGCCGTTCTGAGGAAGAGCTTCCGGCCCGTGTGGAGGAGGTTCATCATGCCAAGGAAGAGGGCATCATCTTTGACCTTCTGACCAATCCGGTAGAGATTCTGGTCGGCGATGACGGCTGGGTAAAGGGAATCCGCTGCATCCGCATGGAGCTTGGCGAGCCGGATGCTTCCGGAAGAAGACGTCCCGTGGAGATTCCGGGATCTGAATTTGATATGGATGTGGACATGGTAATTATGTCTCTGGGAACTTCTCCGAATCCGCTGATTTCTTCCACTACCAAGGGACTGGAAACTGACCGCAGAAAGTGCATCGTAGCGACTGAAGATGTGGGAGCTACCTCCAAGCCGGGCGTATTCGCCGGCGGAGACGCAGTGACCGGAGCGGCTACAGTTATTCTGGCCATGGGTGCAGGAAAGGATGCCGCAAGAGGAATTCATGAGTATCTGAGCCAGAAATAAAATATGATTCAGAATTCTGTAAAAGAGCACTGCAGCAAAGATTTGTAGTGCTCTTTTTGCACTTTTTCTGAGAGAAGAGAGAGCTGAAAGGAGAGACACAAATGAAAATCACAATACTGGGCACGGGAAACGCGCAGGTAACGGAATGCTACAATACCTGCTATGTGCTGAGCAGCGAGGAAGGACCGCTTCTGGTGGACGGCGGAGGCGGTTCCATGATTTTAAGCCGGCTGAAGCAGGCGGGAATTGAAGCAGACAGCATTCACCACATCATCGTAACCCATAAGCATATTGATCATCTGCTGGGAATTATCTGGATGATGCGTGTGATCTGCCAGAACATGAACAGCGGCAAATACGAAGGTGATGCTTATATTTATGCCCATAAGGAGCTTTCCGAAATGCTGCTGACTCTGGCGGAGATGCTTCTGAATAAAAAAGAAGTAAAGCAGATTGGAAAAAGAGTCCATCTGGTAACCGTGGAGGACGGAGAAAAGAAAACGATTCTGGGACATGAGTATACCTTTTTCGATATCGGTTCTACAAAGGCAAAGCAGTACGGCTACATGCTGGATTTGGGAGACGGGCGCCGTCTCACCTGCTGCGGGGATGAGCCCTACAATGAGCGGGAAGAAGTATATGCGAAAGGCAGTGACTGGCTGCTCCATGAGGCCTTCTGCCTGAATGGCCAGGCGGACATCTTCCATCCCTATGAGAAGCATCACTCTACAGTAAAGGATGCCTGCGAGCTGGCCGAAAAGCTGGGCGTGAAAAATCTGCTGCTGTATCACACGGAAGATAAGAATATCAAGCACCGTCAGGAACTCTACCGGGCAGAGGGAGAACAGTATTTCCACGGAAAACTCTGGATTCCGGAGGATATGGATGTAATTGAATTGTAGCAGGAACCGATAAAGCAGAGGAGTACCATGAAGATTACCTGTGTCACAGTAGGAAAAATCAAGGAAAAATATCTGACAGAAGCCATCCGGGAATATGAAAAGCGTCTGAGCCGCTACTGTAAGCTGGAGATTGTGGAGCTGGTAGACGAGAAGACGCCGGACGGCGCCAGCGAGGCCGAGGAGGCCGCTATCCGGGACAGAGAGGGAGAACGGATTCTGAAGGCCATAAAGGATGACGCCTATGTGATTGCTCTGGCCATCGAGGGAAAGATGCTGGACTCTGTGGAGCTTTCCAGGAAAATCGAGTCCCTGGGGACGGGCGGGGTGAGCCATATTGTCTTTGTCATCGGCGGCTCTCTGGGTCTTTCCCCGGCTGTCATGAAACGGGCGGATTATGCTTTGAGCTTTTCAAAAATGACCTTTCCCCATCAGCTGATGCGGGTGATTCTGCTGGAGCAGATCTACCGGAGCTTTCGGATCATGAAGCATGAGCCTTACCATAAATGATGGGGAAAGAAACGGATGCCTTATTTCTGACTCCGATGTGTTTTACTTTTGTGGTTTGCCTCGTAATCTTTCAGGGACGCCACAGCCTCCGGCGCCAGGGGAACCAGCGCAATCATATTGAAAACAGTCATCAGACCCACGCCGATGTCGCCCAGATCCCAGACTGCCTGGTAGGCGGCCAGCCCGCCCACAAAGAGCATGACCAGAGCCAGCAGCTTGTAGAGGGTCTGGGAGAGCCAGTTGTCTCCGAAGAGATAGGCGATGTTCGGCCGGGCATAGAACAGAATTCCGATAAAGGTGGAAAAGCTGAAAAGCCAGAGTATGACGGCTACAAAGACGACGCCGAATTCTCCGATGTGATACTGCATGGCAGTCTGAAGCAGATCCATGCCTTCCAGACCATTCGTCAGCGATTCGGGTGTCAGAAGCATGAGCATGGCTGTGCAGCTGCAGATCAGAAGGGTGTCGATGAAGACGCCCAGCGCCTGCAGAAGGCCTTCCTTGGCCGGGTGGCTGATATCAGCCGCCGCCGCGGCGCAGGGAGGGGAGCCGGAACCGGCCTCGTTGGAAAACAGTCCTCTCTTGGCTCCGTTCATGATGACAGCGCCGATGCCTCCGGCCACAGCCTGCCGGATTCCGAAGGCTTCCAGGAAAATGCGCTCAAAGACGGCCGGAAGCAGCCCGATATTCCGGATGATGACGAAAAGGGTGATGGCAAAGTACAGGCCGGCCATGACCGGAACCATGATGTCGAGAACCTTCACCGTCGCATGTTTTCGCAGGACGATGACGGCCGCCAGCAGGGTCAGAAGTACAGTGGTCCAGATGGGCGGAATATGGAAAGCGTTTTCAAAAGCAGAGGAGACGGAATTTCCGATGACCTGGCTGATGCCGCACCAGCACAGAAGGCCGGACAGGGCAAAAAGCACGGCGATAACAGAGCGCTTCCGCCCGGGTTTTTTGTTTTTCCTCATAAAAAGTGCATGAATATAGTAAGCAGGACCTCCGCGGTAACCGCCGTACAGGGGGTCCTTTTCCTTGTACAGCTGTGCCAGAGTGGCTTCCACAAAAGCGGTGGAAGAGCCGAGAAGGGCGATAAGCCACATCCAGAAGATGGCCCCTGCGCCTCCTGCCGAGATGGCGGCCACCACGCCGATGAGATTCCCCATGCCCACCCGCGTGGCGGTGGAGACGATGAGAGCCTGTACGCCCGAGATAGCGCTTTTATCGGATACATTCTTTTTCTCCAGCGTAATACGGATCATTTCCGGAAAGAGGCGGAAGGGAAGCCCTTTTGTCCAGATAGTAAAACAGATGCCTGCCGGAATCAGGATGATGACCAGCAGAGACAGCCCCAGTGTGCTTCCGCCAGGCAGCGGAATGGAGATCAGATCTCCCCAGAGCAGACTGTAGAAAAATGTGATGATTTTCATGCCGCAGATCCCCCTTTTACTTGTAACTCCTGGAATTCTAGTATATAGTAAAGTCATACATTTGTAAAATTGATAAACGGGATATAGCAAATTGAAATCTTGAATGGAGGAATCTGTATGGATCTGAAAAATCTGCTGACCTTTATGCACGTGGCGGAGCTGAACAGCTTTACAAGGGCGGGACAGAAGCTGGGCTTTTCCCAGTCCACCGTCTCCTTTCAGATCAAGCAGCTGGAGCGCGAGCTGGGGACTCAGCTTTTTGAGCGGATCAATCATACGGTGGTGCTGACGGAGAAGGGGCGTGATGTGCTGAACTACGCTCATCAGATCAGCAAGCTGACCCAGGAGCTGGACAGAAAGCTGCAGAATGAAGAGGAAATCTCCGGACGGGTCCGCATTGCCATGGCGGATTCTCTCTGCGACAGTATGTTTCAGGAGGAATTTGGGGCGTTTCGGGAAACGTATCCGGGAATTTCACTGAAGATTATCACAGCAGGCACGGAAGAGATGTTCCGGCTGCTGAACCAGAATGAGGTGGATGCGGTCCTGACTCTGGACAATCACATTTTCCATGCGGAGTATGTGATTGCGAGGGAAGAAAAGGCGGGCGTGCATTTTGTGGCGGCCAGCGGGAATCCGCTCTGCGAAAGGCAGGAACTGTCTCCTCAGGACCTGGCAGGCCAGCCATTTCTTCTGACAGAAAAGGGAATGAGTTACCGGAGACTGATGGACGAAAAGTTTGCAGAGCTGTCCATGGAAATACAGCCGGTGCTGGAGATCGGAAGCGCCGGCCTTCTCTGCTCTTTGGTGGAGCAGGGCGCGGGACTTTCCTTCCTTCCGGATTATGTGACGGAGGAGAAGGTCCGCGCCGGCCGGCTTCGATATCTTCCGGTAAAAGATTTTGAGATCGAGATCTGGAAGCAGCTTCTTTATCACCGGGACAAATGGGTCACGCCTCAATTGGAATCGGTGCTTGCGTATCTGTCCGAGCGGGAGTTCCGCTGAAAGCGCAGCATGATAAAGGCGGCCAGAAGCCCTGTAAGCAGTGAGGTCCCCGCAAAGTTCAGCCAGATGCCCGTAAGGCCGAGGGGCCAGAGAGCCGCGATCAGGATGACCGGGAAGAGCAGGGCGAAGGACAGGGAAATCAGGGTAGCCCCCACAGCATTTCCCACTGCCAGCATATAGCTCTGGGCCGCGAAGGAGAACCAGCGGGTCAGGTAGGTCAGCGCAAAGAACGGCAGAGCAGCCACAGACATGGCAAAGTAGACGGATTCTGTTTCTCCGATAAAGATGAACGCCAGCTGTCGCGGGAAGAAAAAGAGAACCGCAGCGGACAAAAGAGACACGGCTGCGCTGGCAGTGAAGCAGCAGCGCTCGATGGCTCCCACACGTTTCCGGTCGCCTGCTCCCCAGTTATAGCTGACTGCCGGCTGCAGGGAATCGCACATACCGTACAGCAGAGGCTGGATAAAGCCCTCCGCATACATGAGGATGCCGTAGACCGATACGGCTGTCTGTCCGCCTACCCGGAGCAGGATGGTATTCAGCAGGATGGATGTGATACGTCCTGCAATGTTGTTTAAAAAGTTCGGGCTGCCGCAGGCAATGATCTGCCGGATCATGGCGGCGGAAAACCGGGGCCTGCAGAAGCGGAGCTGCAGCCGTCCTCCCAGGAAACGTAAGAGAGCGATCAGAGCGCAGACCGCCATTCCGATACAGGTGGCCAGGGCCGCTCCCCAGATACCGAAGTGGAGATAGTACAGAAAAACAAATTCCAGCCCGGCAATCATTACAGACATCAGTATATTCAGAAACATGCTGAAGCGAATTTTTCCGCAGATACGCAGATAGTTGTCCATGGCAAACACGATGGTGGTCAGCGGAGAACATAACGCATATACCCGCAGATAGCTTACGGCGTCCGCAAGAAGCTGTCCCTCTGCGCCCATCAATCTCATCAGGGCCGGAGCTCCGGCGTAGAGCAGGGCGCCCACAGCGACGCCTGCAAGGAAAATCATCAGGCAGGCGCAGGAAAAGATATTGTTGGCTTCCTCGTCTTTTTTCTTTCCCAGATTCATGGCAATGGGCACAGAGGCGCCCACGCCGATCAGGTCGGCCAGCGCAAAGTTGATGATGACAAAAGGCATGGCCAGATTCAGGGCTGCAAAGGGAGTCTCGCCGAGAATCTGTCCCACCATCATTCCGTCCAGAAGCTGGTAAAGAGCTGAGGCCAGCATACTGACGGCGCCCGGAAGGGAAGCGATAAAAAACAGCTTCACCGGAGGTGTCTCTGCAAATAAAGTCCTGGATTCCATAATGTCTAACTCCTTCTAAGTAAAATTTAACCTTTAAGATTTTGATAAAATAAAATTGAGAGTTGGTTTAAGAGCTGATTTCTCTTAAAATCTGATTTCAGGTCTGGTTCAGAATATTACGCTCAAACTCCTGCTGAAGATATTCGGAAAAACACTCCAGCGCGTCAATAAATTCCGGGGGAAATTTCTGAAGCGTGCGCTCCATGGCTGCAGTTTCGGCGGCATAGAGCGGTTTCAGAATGGAAAAAGCATATTCCCGGCCGCTGTCTGTCAGGGTAACGCCTTTTTCCCTGGAGCCGCTTTCCCGTACAAGGGCGGTATAGCCTTTTTCCGTACATTCCCGCACAATGGTATTCAGCGTAGTCTTCGGAATCAGATATTCTTCACAAATCTGTTTCTGAGAATGGGCTTTTCCGTCCGCAAGAGCATAAAAAAGCGACAGCATGTTATCCTTGATGTGGAGGCTTCTGGCACTTCTGTAGTAGAGACCGTCTATGATATTGGTGCAGGCCCAGAGCCTGTCGATGTATTCACGTTCCTGATTCAAAACATTTCCCCTTTTCTTTTTTTGCACAGGTATGACGTTTCGCGTCCTTGAGAGCGGGCTTTCGTTCGTGTGTAAAGCTCCCATTTTCCCCTGCAAATTTTCCCTGCAAAAACAAAATCCGAATTCGTACTGTGTAATGTGCCGAAGGCCAGTATAATACGGATTCGGATTAAAGTCAAGCGATAGAACTGTAAAATTTATGTACAGAAATATGTAGGCATGAGTTATAATAAAGACAGGCAGAGACGATATATTTCTTTTATGACAGCCCGGAATATATGATACAGGATGTAATGAGTGAGCTGGATAATGGAATTAAATACTGTTCAGATTAAAAAATGAAAAAAACCAGACATTAAAAATAGTCCTGATTGTTCTGAGCATCGTTCTGATACTCAGTATTACAGCATCCGTGATGGATTTTATTGTATCCAACAACATTCATCTTGCGAAAACAGTAGTCATACAGTCCGGTGGCAGCCTGGAGCAGCCTGACGGAAGCTTTATGATAAAGGATGAATATGGTCCGCTTATGGACAGCTTTGTGGATTTTGAAACTGCAGAAGAAAAATGGAATCTGGATCTGGAATATGGTGATTCCGTTTTTATTATTTATAAACTGCTGCCTTATGAGATTTCTCCCCAGCCGATAGAAATTTATTTTATGATGAAATTCTGACTGCCCACAGCATGCTGGAATGGAACCGGGGTGAACTCTGGATAAGTGGAAATAACTTCCTGCCAATTTTTTGGATAACTGTTTCCGGGCCCCTTGCCAACAGGAGGCAGTATCTGTTAAAATATCCAAAGAATACGGATGTAAGATGTCTGTTAAAAACAGAACTCAAATAGAAATGGAGCAGATGCTGTGAGGGATTTTGAAACGGAAGAACAGATAAACAGGGCTCTTCGGGCGCGCAGAAGAGCGGAGATTCGAAGGCGGAGAAGAAGAAAAGCAAAGATAAAACGGGTGCTGGTTCTTGCGGGAACCGGCTTCTGTCTGTTTCTGATTATTCTGGGAGCGGTTGGACTGGTGAATGTGATTACGGGCCGGAGCGCCCAGGCGGCGGACCAGTCAGCAGATTCCAGTCCGGAGGAACATAAAAGGCAGGCAGGAGGAACAGGAAGCATCGCGGGAGCTCTTGCGTCTACGGGACAGATTCAGGAGATCGTGCAGCAGATACAGGAAGAATCCCAGGGCGGGGCAGATGCGCCGGAAAGCGCGGTGGAGACTCTTGCGGGAGCGGCAGATTATTCCATCAGCGGACAGGAAGAAGCCGCGGCTCTTACCAGCGGAGAGGTGATGAGTACCCGGGCGCTTCTGGTGGACTGGGATACCCGGACTGTGGTGGCTCAGAGAGGAGCAGGCGATCGGATTAATCCGGCGTCTATGACAAAGATTCTGACTCTGCTGGTAGCTGCGGAGCATGTTACAGATTTGGATGATACCTTTACGATCACAAGAGAAATTACGGATTACAGCTATTCCAACGACTGCAGCGCGGTGGGCTTTGACGATGGCGAGACCGTGACAGTGCGGGATCTGATGTACGGAACCATTCTTCCATCTGGAGCGGACGCGGCAGCAGGCCTGGCCTTTTATGTGTCAGGCTCTCTGGAGGGCTTTGTGGATCTGATGAATCAGAAGCTGGAGGAACTGGGACTTTCGGATACGGCTCATTTTACCAACTGTGTGGGACTTTATGACGAGAATCATTATTGTACCCTTTATGATATGGCAGAGATTCTGGGAGCTGCCATAGACAATGACCTCTGCCGGGAAGTGCTTTCCGCTCATACCTATACCACATCGGCCACGGAACAGCATCCGAAAGGACTGCTGATTTCCAATTGGTTCCTGCGGAGAATTGAGGACAAGGATACCCATGGAACGGTGGTTTGTGCCAAGACCGGCTATGTGGTGCAGTCTGGAAACTGCGCGGCAAGCTACAGTGTTTCCAACAATGGAAAGCAGTATATCTGCGTGACGGCGGATGCCCACAGCAGCTGGCGGTGTATCTACGATCATGTAGCTGTTTATCAGGAATATACGGAATAAATCTATCACAGAAAAATTTATCTGCCTCCGGAAAAAGCGGGATCTGGCTTTTCCGGGGGCAGACGGATTTCATTGACGAATCCGTATAAAGATCTTATAATGGAACCTGTGATTTGTTGAAAAAGGAAATTTCAGGAAAGGAAGCGGCTTAAGGAATCGATGCAGAGAGAACTGGATTATTTCACGAGTGAACCTTCATACGGCGGAAACCAGGACTGGTTAGGGGATCCGATGATGAAGATAGGCGGCTGCGCGGCTCTGACAGCTTGTGACAGCTGCATTTATCTGGACTGCTATAAAGGAACAAAGGGGCTTTATCCCTTTGAAAAGACGGCTCTTACGAAAAAGGATTACCAGCGCTTCGGAATGAAGATGAAACCTTATCTGAAGCCGAGGAAAAACGGAGTGGACGCTCTGGAAATTTACATAGAGGGATTCGGAAAATATCTGGCCGATCAGGGATGCAGTTCTGTCCGGATGGAGGCTCTGCCGGGCACGGCACAGGCTTCCCAGGCAAAGGAAGCCCTGATGGCTCAGATCGATAAGGGATTTCCTCTGCCCTGTCTGATACTGAAACACAAAAATCCCATGTTCAAGGATTATGTCTGGCACTGGTTCCTGCTGACTGGATATGACACGGCAGGAGACAGCTGTATGGCAAAGGCAGTGACCTACGGCGAATGGCAGTGGCTTGATATGGATGAACTCTGGGATACGGGCTTTGAGAAAAAGGGCGGCCTGATTCTTTATGATATGGCGTAAGAGCATTTGAGGGAAAGTCAGAAGGAGTCTAGTGAAGGAGTTTTATATGGAGGATGCAGCACAGATCAGGGAAATTCTGGATTATTACAGAGGACAGAGAGACCGGAGCGATCAGAGTGTGATCGGGGAAATGCTGCGGGAGCTTCAGGAGGTCCGGGGCTTCCTTTCACCGGAGCTGAAAAAGGCCGCGGCAGAGACGGCAGGTGTATCGGAAAAGCTGATCGATATACTGGTGCGCAGATATCCCTCCCTGAAAGAGGCGGCCTTTGAGCATGAGATCCTGGCCTGTACGGGAGCGCGCTGCGGCAGCCGCGAGGGAGCGGAGCTGATCCGGGCAGTTCGAAAAGAGCTGGAAATCGGACAGGACGGCCTGTCTGCCGACGGCCGGGTGCTTCTGCGGACCCGCTGCTGCCTGAAACGGTGCAGGACAGCTGTCAATATGGATATCGACGGCATTCCCTATACGGGGCTGACACCCGGAACCGGTCTTGAGCTGGTGAAAAAAATCTGCGGGAAAAGAGAACAGAAGGAAAAAGGAGAACAGTGACATGAGCATCAGAATCGGAATTTTAGGTTACGGCAATCTTGGCCGGGGTGTGGAGTGCGCGGTGGCGCAGAACCCGGATATGGAACTGAAGGCAGTATTTACCAGAAGAAATCCGGAGGATCTGGCCATCTGGTCTAAGACGGCAGAGGTTTTAAACGTCTCTGAGCTGGAAAACTGGAAGGAAAAGCTGGACGTGCTGATTCTCTGCGGAGGAAGCGCTACGGATCTGCCCGAGCAGACACCGGAGTGCGCAAAGTATTTCCATGTGATTGACAGCTTTGACACTCACGCAAAGATTCCGGAGCATTTCGCGGCGGTGGACGAGGCCGCGAAGAAGAGCGGAAAGGTAGCGATTATTTCCGTGGGCTGGGATCCGGGCCTTTTCTCCCTGAACCGCCTGTATGCAAACGCGATTCTTCCGGAGGGAAAGGATTATACCTTCTGGGGCCGGGGCGTAAGCCAGGGACATTCTGACGCGGTGCGCCGGGTACCGGGCGTAAAGGACGCCAGACAGTATACGATTCCTGTGGAAAGCGCCCTGGAGGCTGTACGCGCCGGAAAGAACCCGGAGCTTTCTACCAGAGAGAAACATACGAGAGAGTGCTTTGTGGTGCTGGAAGAGGGAGCCGATCCGGCAAAGGTGGAGCAGGAAATCAAGACCATGCCCAATTATTTTTCTGATTATGACACGACCGTGCATTTTATCAGCGAGGAAGAGATGAAGCGGGATCACAGCGCCCTTCCCCATGGAGGCTTTGTGCTGCGCAGCGGCGTAACCGGACGGGAGAAAGAACACCATCATCTGATTGAATATACTCTGAAGCTGGACTCCAATCCGGAGTTTACTTCCAGCGTTCTTGTGGCTTACGCAAGGGCGGCTTACCGGATGGCACAGGAAGGAATGTCCGGCTGCAAGACGGTCTTTGATGTGGCTCCGGCATATTTAAGCCCGAAGAGCGGCGAAGAGCTGCGGGCTTCCATGCTTTAATTTCTGCTGGGTTTGGAAGAAAAGGCAGAGGCGGGAGGCGCAAAGCTTTGGAAAAATCTGAGACAAAGGACAGAGTGCAGAAAAAAATCGAAGAGAAGATCGCCGGGTTTCCGATCTGCGAATACGCCTTTATCCGGCCGGAAGAGATTCCATTTTCCGAAAAGGTGCGCTATATCTGCCGGACTGAATGCCCCAGGTATGGAAAATCCTGGTCCTGCCCGCCGGCGGTGGGCGCTGTGGAAGAATGCCGGAAACGCTGTATTGCCTTTGAAGGAGGCTTTATCTTTACCACCGTTTCCGAAGGCGCCGATCTGGAAAACATGGACGCCATGCTGGCCATGCGAGCGGATCATGAGAAAATTACCAGGCAGATTGTGAAGATATTCCGGGAAGAATATGAAAAGGTTCAGGCCTTTTCTACGGAATCCTGCGCGATCTGTGAAACATGCAGTTATCCGGACGGGCCCTGCCGCCATCCGGAGTATATGATGCCCAGTGTGGAGGGACAGGGAATTCTGGTGACGGAACTGGCAGAGGCTCACGGCATTACCTTTTTAAACGGCAGTGATGTGGTGACCTGGTTCAGCCTGATTCTGTATTTCGGCCAGAGGCAGGAAGCCTGTCCGGCCAGCGAGGAGAACCTATGAAAACCATTTATTTTGAAAAGGATATTCCGCGGATTCTGATTACAAAGTTTGCGGCCCGGTTCTGCCGGCCGCTGCTTTTTACGGGACTGAACGCGGTGAAATACAATAAAAAACTTCCGAACGCCCCGCTTCCGGGTCCGGACTGGGTGCGCGTGAAGAATACCGCCTGCGGTGTCTGCGGCACAGACGTGAGTTTTTTTCAGGCGACCACAGGCACCTCTTCAGCCTTTGAGCCCATTCCCGGATCGGCCAGAACCTACATGGGCCATGAGAATGTGGGAGTGGTCGTGGAGACAGGGCCAGAGGTCACAAAATTCAAGGTGGGAGACCGGGTTACCATCCGGGAATACATGTCAGGCTGCGGCAATAAAGGTATCAAGCCGCCCTGCAGATACTGCGCGGAAGGGAATTATAATCTGTGCCTGAATTACGGAGAGCCCAGTCCCTTAAAGCTTCCCGATACGGGAGCGGGCATGGGAGATTATTTCCTGGCTCCCCAGCAGCAGCTGACGAAGATTCTGGACGAGCTGACAGACGATCAGGCAGTGCTTCTGGAGCCTTCCTGCGTGTCTGTGCATTCTGTATTGCTGGATCGGCCGGAAAAAGGCGAAAAGATTCTGGTGTACGGCTGCGGCATGATTGGCCTTGGAATCGTGCAGGCGCTGAAGATTGTCCAGCCGGACTGCGAGGTCTGGGTGACCACCCGGAAGAAGGTGAGACAGGAGCTGGCGCTTAAGTTTGGCGCAGACCACATTCTGTCCGGGGACATTTATGAGGAAAGCGCGAAGGCCACAGGCGGAAGCCGTGTGTATACCGGTATGAACGGAAACAAAATGTTTTTCGGCGGTTTTGACCGCGTGTATGACTGCGCCGGCGGCGGAAAAGCCAATACTCTGTGCTGCCGTCTGCTGCGTCCCCGGGGCACCTATATGAAGGTGGGACATCACATGGCGGCTGTCAATTATGACGAGTCTCCGGTCTGGTGGCAGGAACTGAAAATCATCGGCGTGGATGCCCATGGCATGGAGAAATGGCAGGGCAGAAGGCTCTATACCTTCGATCTGGTGCAGGAGTGGATGCGGGACGGCCTTTATAAGACGGACGGCCTTATCACGCACCGTTTCCCTCTGGATCGGTATAAGGAGGCCTTTGCTGCAGCCCTTAAAAATCCGCCGGAGCTTATCAAAATCGTGCTGGACTGCAGATAGCTCTCCCTGGAACACCGGCGCCGGGATAGGGATGGAATAGAAAAAAGAAAAACAGCATATAGTAGGGGTAAGGAAAGCAAAGGTCCGGGTAGGATATGGGCTTTAGAGAACGGGCAGCGGATGCCTTGAATCTGCCGAAGGATCTGACGCTTGGAGCGGTGATTATGACCATTACCGGAAAGCATGAGGCTTATGTGGAAAACTACATGAGCCTCATTGAATATACGGAATGTCTGATCCGCCTTCAGACCAGGACCTGTAAACTGGAGATTCACGGTACAAATCTGGATATCGCTTATTATACCAACGACGAGATGAAGATCACCGGTGAGATTCAGGAGGTGAAATATTGCTGATTTCTTT
>CALWAZ010000035.1 GCA_944375725.1 uncultured Merdimonas sp.
GCTGCTTCTTTTCCATAGGTCTTCTTTCCTGTATAAGGGAATGCAAAATCATTCATAAAATCATCCAGTAAACTTTCTCCAAAAATGCTCGGCATTAACATAACTCGTTCCTCCTTATCCTCTGCGGGCAGTGAGCCAAGCGGACGCGCTCGCGCGTCCATTTGGCGAACGCCGCAAGGGCCAAATACACCGATGCCAGCATCGCCGCATCTTTAACGCCCCGTACACCTGCATCGGGGTATTTGGCTTTCTGCGGCATCTGCCGCTTAACCAACTTTATTATCTGGAACATCCGGAAGCTTTATCCGGAAATCTTCCAATCTCTTTTTCGATTTCCTCTCTTCCTTTGTTCTGAGTATGTTATACCACCTTTATTAGCACTCGTCAAGTGTGAGTGCTAATATTTTATAAATTATTTATATTTTTAATATTTGTATAACAATCATAACATTTTTGCAAGATTTACACAGATAATTTATCCTTTCCGGGGCCTGCCGCAAGGCTACAGCCGCTTTACCGCGTCCATAGCCAGCTCCGAACGCTCGCATTCCTGGGCCGACAGGGTAATCTGCCAGCACAGAGGGCTTCCTTTCATATATTTGGCCGCATAGCTCAAGCCATTGGTGCGCTCATTCAGGAAGGGGCGGTCAATCTGCTGGGGATCTCCCAGAAGAATAATCTTGGTTCCCCGGCCGGCCCGGGTGATAATGCCCTTGACCTGGCCCGGCGTCATGTTCTGGGCTTCGTCAATAATCAGATAGGTCTTCACAATGGAACGCCCCCGGATAAAGTTCAGCGCCTCCGTCTGAATCAGGCCCCGCTCAAAGATTTCGCTGACCTTGTCTCCCAGCAGCATCTCATTTTCATAGCGCCTCCCCTCGTCAGAATCCAGAAGCTGCTCCAGATTGTCAATGACCGGGCGCATCAGGGGCGCGATTTTCTCCTGCTCGTCCCCGGGCAGAAATCCGATGTCCTCATCAAACTGGGCGTTTGGCCGGCTGATGACAATCCTGCGGTACTCGCCGTTTGGATTGTTGTAGAGCTTCTCCAGTCCCACCGCCAGAGAATAAAAGGTCTTCGCGGTTCCGGCCATTCCCTTGATGATCACCAGAGGCGCCTTGTCCGCTCCTGTCATCAGCGCTTCCTGGATGAAATACTGTCCCACATTCCGGGGAGATACCCCGTAGGGCCGGCTCTTCTTGTAGACCAGAGGTACGATCCGTTTTCCCTCTACCCGGCCCAGCAGTGTCTTTTTGGAAGACTGGTCCAGCTTCAGCACAAGAAATTCATTTTCCGTCAGAACCGGCGTCTTCTTTTCCCCATTTTCATCCGCCTCATAGACTGCCTCCACAGGCACGCCGCTTTTCTTGAATTCCTTCGCCAGCTCTTCCGGAAGATAGACCTCTGCCCGGCCCGTATAGAGCGCATCGTCAGGACTCACCTGCTCTGTGGTAAAATCCTCAGCCTGAATGCCGAGAATATCCGCTTTGATCCGGAGAACCAGATCCTTTGTGACCAGGATCACTTTTTCCTCCGGATGCTGCTCCTGAAGCCCCCGGCACACCATCAGAATCCGGTTGTCTGCCTTATCCTCCGGCAGATCCGGCGGAAGGGCCACATGGACAAAATTTTTCTCGACGCGCAGAAGGCCGCCTTCCGGCAGCCTCGTTCCCTCAAACAGATCTCCTTTTAACCGCAGCTCCTCCAGCATGCGGATGGCCATGCGGGCATTGGCTCCCCGCTCACCCTCAGCCTTTTTCAGACTATCCAGCTCCTCCAGCACCACCAGCGGCAGAACCACCGTATGCTCCTCAAAACAGCGCGGCGCATAGGGCGCCTGAATCAGTACATTGGTATCCAGCACGTAAGTCTTCTTCATAGTACCTCCCCGGATGTTTTCTTTCCTATATTATAACACCCGGGGAAGGAACCCTGCTACCAGCCCTCTTTTAAGTTTCGGTTAAGTTCCGGTAAAGCAAAAAACCTCCCCGGGGAAGGAAGCTTCTTCCGCTTCCTTCCCCGGGGAGGCCTGCCGTCTCCGTCAGCCTTCCGGCGGAACCGTCTCCCGGTCCGGATGTTCTCCGGACCAGCCAAGCTGGGGCAGAGTCATCAGCCGGTGCATATCATCATCCTCAATGGAAAAACCAAACACGTCCAGATTCTGGCGCATCCGCTCCGGAGAGGAGGATTTGGGCAGCGGAAGCACTCCGCACTGAAGTGCAAAGCGCACGCAAATCTGCGCCACGGATACCTGGTATTTTTCCGCAAGCTCCCCAAGCAGAGGCTCTCTTAAGACGCGCGCCCGTCCCAGGGGACTCCAGGCTTCCACCTGGATACCATGACGCTGGGAAAAATCCACGGCTGCCTTCTGGATATAACCCGGATGAAACTCCAGCTGGTTCACCAGCGGAACAATCCCCGTCCGTTCCATCAGGTTATTCAGATGGTGGGGCAGAAAATTGCTGACGCCGATGGCCCGGACCTTTCCGTCCCGGTACAGCTTTTCCATGGCCTTCCAGGTCTCCACATCCAGATCCTTCCACTCCGCGCTCAGGTCAAAGGGCCGGGGCCAGTGAATCAGATACAGATCCAGATAATCCATACCCAGCTTCTGCAAGGACTTCTCAAACTCCTCCAGGGTGGACTCATAGCCAAGCCGGTCTCTCCACACCTTTGAAGTGATGAAAAATTCTTCTCTGGGAATCCCGCTCTCCCGGACCGCCTTTCCCACTGCTTCCTCATTAAAATAGAAGGCAGCCGTATCCAGATGCCGGTACCCCTGCCGGATGGCCTCGCTGATGATGGCTTCATCCTGGTTGTCCGCGGCCTTGTAGGTGCCGAAACCTACGGCCGGGATCTCCACGCCGTTTGCCAGCGTAAACGTATGACGCATGCTTCACTCCTCCTGTTCACCGAAAATGTTCCTGCATTTTTATATTTCCAGTGTATCACGCGCCGGTCTTACAGGGCAAGCCTTTTGTGCGGCCGTCACAGCACCTTGCTTCCGTTGGCTGTCAGCTTGAACCGGGTCCCCAGCACCTCGGCCGCCCGTCTGCACATGAGCATCCGCTCCAGGAAAATCTCAAAATAGTCCAGCATGGAGCAGATCTCGTCGTCCAGGCTGATATCCAGATGGATTACCTTTTTCTCCACATTCACCGTAAGCTCCGCGCTTTTTGCCGCGTAATTGACCCGGTCATGGATATCAAAGGTAGACATATCCTGATTGCGCACCCGGTTCCGGCGCACATCTGTCTTATCCGCCAGCACCAGGGCGGCTGAAATCGGGTCGAAAGCGGTGCCCGTATTTTCATCGTGGTTTCCCACCGCGCTCATGACTGCTGCCACCTCTGCCGGCTCCATTCCCATATCCTTCAGAATCTGAAAGACCAGAATCGCGCCGGAATGGGCATGGTCGTGGCGGTTTACCGCGTTTCCCACATCATGCATGTAGCCCGCGATCCGGGCCAGCTCAATCTGCCGCTTTGGATACCCCAGCTGCTTTAAAATCCTTCCCGCTCCCGCTGAAACCCGTCCGGCATGGATTTTGGAATGCTCTGTATAGCCCAGAGCGCCCAGCATTTCATTGCCCCGCTCTATAAGCTGCTCCACATACTCATTTTTCATGACATCCTTTAAAGTCACCTTTTCCACTTTTCTCACTCCTCATCTTCTTTAGCAGTATGAAAATTGTACCGTTTTTATGTAAAATCCGGATAAAATCCAGGTAAAGTCTTGGCGCGGCCCGGAAAACAGCCGGAAACCGGCCCAAAACTTCCATAAAGGTCTTGCAAAATCCGTTTTTTCCTGTAAAATAGAATAGGTTTCACATCACAGACATTCTCCGGCTGGCCATAGAAAACCGGTCAGACAGAGAATTCCATCTATGAGGAGTATGAAATGATTAGTGTAAATAACGTCACTTTGCGAATCGGGAAAAAAGCCCTGTTCGAGGATGTAAACATCAAATTTACGGAAGGCAACTGCTACGGCCTCATCGGAGCCAA
>CALWAZ010000036.1 GCA_944375725.1 uncultured Merdimonas sp.
GCGGTTCCGGACTGTGTCTGGGAGAGATTTTTATGTTCTGCTTTCAGCACTTTTCCGGTCACTGCATCCACGTCATACTCATATTCGACGCCATTTGCTGTAAACTCCAGCTCGAAAAGGGCAGTTCCGTCATCGTGGTCAAATTCCCTGTCATCGAAAACAGCGTCGGCTGCGCTGACATTTGCCTGAGCAAGAGCGATTTCCTTGGCCTTCTCCAGAGTAATATAGGGAGAAGGAGCATCAGAGCTGGCATAAGCCGGATCATAGTCCTTATCATCGATGGTGACGATCTGAGAAGCAAGGCTCAGGTCCTTAACCGCGTTCCGGGTGCTTGTGCTCACATTTTCAAGGAAGTCGTCGCTGGGAAGTACGGAACCGGGCTCAATCTGGAGCACGATATTTTTCTTGTTTCCATCGATATCTTCCACAAAGTAACCGGCTGCGTTGATTTCTGTAATCAGATTTTTTAACGCCTCATCACAGCTCTTTCCGATTTCACTCTGACAGGAATCGGCGATTTTTTTACCATCGTCATTTCTTCCGGTTATGGCAGTTACTTTGCCGTCTTTATCATAATCGATCTGAACTTCAGGATTCACACTCAGGATAAGGATTCCCGTCTCGCCTAAGATGGAGCTTTCTGCTGACTGAGCGCTTTCCGCTGTTACTGTGGTTTCTTCAGTGGATACCTGAGCGGTTTCTGCTGCGGGACTGTTTCCGCATCCGGTCAGAAGGGCTGCCGACAATACAGCCAGGGAAGAGACCGTTACTAAAAATGTTCTTCTAATCTTCATATTCATTTCTCCTCTCAATCTGTTTTCTGAATTTTGGGTTTTGTACAATGCATTGTCGTTTGGGTTTATAAATTGTTTTATTTACCTTACATTTATAGATTACGGGGAGAGATTATAAAAAACGGGGTATCTGCGAAAAAAATATTATTTTTTTATGAGCAGCTTTAATCGTCGTCATCCCCGCCGTCATCGTCGTCACTGTCATCGCTGTCGTCATCCCCGCCGTCATCGTCGTCATCTTCGTAATTGCTGCTGTCATAACTGCTTTCTCCGTATGAGGAGCTGCCTGAATCTGCTTCCGGGGGTTCTTCCGCAGTTTCGGCAGGAGCCGTATAGTCTGTGACACCGTCGCTGCCGGGGCCATAGTCGCTGTCGCCATAATCCGTGACGCCGTCGCCTGCCGGTCCGTAGTCCGTGTCATCATCAGCCGGCGCTGTCTCCTGCTCTGAGGGGGCCGGAACAGAGATGATTTCCTGCGATGCCGGGGCGCTGTTTTGCGTCCCTTCGGTGCTTTCTGTCTCTCCAGTCTGGGAATTTACGATTTCGACGGTAATGGTAAACCGGTCCTGCAGGTGCCGGAGCACCTCATCCGTAAGTTCTTCGCCGTATTCCCGGAACAGAGCTTCATCGGGCGTATCGATGGAGAAGGAAATCTGCCCGCCCTCTGATAAGAAGCCCATTTCGATGGCCCGGTCGATAAGCTCGTCGGTCACTGTAATTTTATCTTTTCCTTTACCCGTATAGCCTTCCAGAAGCTGTCTGCCGTCTTCGTTGCCTCCTTCCAGCCGGATGACGTCGCCCTGCCGGTTCAGATCCATCTGCACCTCCGGATTGATGGTGAGATAGATGGATGAATAGGCTGCCAGATTATGCTGGTAGTACCTGAGACCGATCAGCATCATAAAGCAGGCTGCCACAGCGGCGAAGCTGCCGGAGGCCCAGCGTATCAGCTTCTGCTGCCTGGAGGGGCCTTCTCTCATCAGAACCGGGTCACATACGGTCTGGCCCACTTCGTAGTGGAGGTTCGCCGCTTTCCGGAAACGGCCCTCCTCATCTAAAAGAACAGCGTAACCGGGGTGGCATTCCATAACTATGTAATTCATCATACTGCCACTCCTTTCATAACCTGTGTTAAATGTCCGCGGATAATTTCATATCCATTGGTATAGATCAGCAGAAGAGCAACCATGTATTTCCGGTGCCGTTCCAGCGTCTTGCGTTCCGTGCCGCTTCCGGCTGAGAGGCGGGCGACAGGCAGGCGCTTGGTCTGCAGAAGCTCTTCCAGAAGCTCCGGGTGCTCCTTGGCGTACCAGAGAGCTTTGCGGCAGGCCAGAAGCGTCCGCTGCTGCCTGGGGCAGTTTTCGGCCACATCAGTGAGGCTGACGCCGAATTCCTGCATTTGTCTGGAGAGCTCTTCGATCTCGGCGCGGGTGGCTTCCCGGATGAGCAGTTCTTCGCTTTCGTCTTTTCCGTCTGCAAGTGTGTCGCCCAGCGGAGTATCATCTTCACCGGCCGGAGTATCCAGAGAAACTGTCTCCTGGTGTCTCCGTTCGCTTCGCTGATAATCGATAAGGCGGCTTCTGATCAGCATGGCTGCGTATTTCAGAAAAGCTCCCCGGGTGCGTGAATAGCCGCGGATAGCTTCGTGAAACGCGATCATGGCGATGCTCAGCTCATCGTCGTGTCCTTCTATAGGCGGCCGCCTCAGAAATTTTGCTGTCTCTGCCCGGATAAA
Organism: uncultured Merdimonas sp.; assembly: GCA_944375725.1. GTDB lineage: Bacteria > Bacillota > Clostridia > Lachnospirales > Lachnospiraceae > Laedolimicola. Next base: position 2,530 of record CALWAZ010000036.1, read on the forward strand.
AGGCATGTAAGCGCCGATCAGCCGGTCTGCCTCTTCCATATCTTCTTTTGCTGCGTATACCTGTTGGATGATTTTGTGTTCATCGTTCATACAACAGTTCCCCCTGTATATAGAATACGGCCTCTTCTCTCGAAAACCGGGGCCGTCTGCGTTAAAATTATTGATTTTATTATACAGGATATGGGGAAAAACTGGAATGGAAGAAGAGAAAAAACAGGAAGAATCTATGTAAAATTCATGTAAAGAAAAACAGGCAGGGCGCCCGGAGAACCCGGGGGAATCCGCTGTCTGCTTTGTGACTGGGGAATTTCCTGTTTCAGAGCTTTTCCTTTCTGTTCCATACGCGGCCCAGAATATCCTTCAGCACCAGAAGGGAGTCCAGATCGTTGTAGCCGTATTCGGCTTTCAGCTGTCCCAGAAGCTTTTGCAGTTCCCGGCCATATTTTTCCGTGTCTACGGTCTGCTGATAAACGCCCAGTACCGGATATTTTTTGCTCCAGGCCTTTGTCCAGTCTATTTTCTTCTGGGTTTCTTCGCTGGTATTTTCGATGACCCGTTCAATCTCCTTTACGTCGATGTCGAAATCAATGAGTTCGTCAAGAGACAGGTGATAGAGGACCGCCAGTTTCTTGGCCTGGCGGATATCAGGGAGTGTCTCGTCAAGCTCCCACTTGGAGATGGTTTGGCGGCTGACACCCAGCTTTGCAGCCACATCCTCCTGAGACAGACCGCTCTTTTTCCGTGCGCTGTATAAATGATTTCCCAATGTCATATGTTTCCCTCCGCTTTTTATTGTCTGATTTTCAATATAAAAATTATAAAAGAATTGCAGAAAAAAGTCTGCCGGAGAAAACCGGCAGTTCCGCCCGCTTTCTTTCCAAGTTGTAAGGCAGATTTCATTTCCGGCCAGTCTGCTTTGGGAAGACTGGCTGCCTGAAACGGCTTTGGAACTGTCAGCCCGGTCTTCAGCCGGCGTTGTTCTCCTGAAACTCTTTGCGGAGAACCTCTCTTGGAGGTTCAATCTCATTTGCCAGGCTGTGCTCGGTCAGCTCTGACAGAAGCTTTATCTTTTTATTGAGCATAGGGCGCAGGCAGTTGGGCACATGCTCCTGATGGGCTCTGTGGATGGCGACGCATTCCTTGCAGTTCCCGTGATAGCGGCAGGCCTTTCTGCAGGGACAGTGATCCTTGTCTTTATACTCTTCCCGGAATTCTGCCGCGAATTCCTCCTGCAGGCGGAGCCCCTCCTGGCGGTTTCCCTTGTGAAATTCTTCCATAGCAGCAAGCTCTTTTGGATTGTTTTCGATTATCATTGGCAGTTCTCCTCATTTTTATTTCTTATATCAGATTGCCCGGTAGTTAAAAAATACCGTGGTTATATTTTATTTGCCCGTACAGCATGAAGCCGAGACCGATGACGGCGCCAGCCACAGTGATATAATACAGCGCTTCTGTCTCAAAGATCATCTGCAGGATGGCGGTAAGCACCAGGGCCGCTCCTATCACGATGGTTCCGGCGCCCATGACTTTTCCGTATCTGGGCACATCCTCCGGCAGCACCTTCCGGCGGTTATACCAGTGAATGGAAGAAATATTTCCCTTGAAATTAAAGCATCCCAGGACTATGAAAAGGATGCCCAGGGAAAGCAGAGGAATATAGTCCATATCATTTCTCCTTTAATCCCATAATTAATCCCATAATAATGAAGGTATATATTTTTAGTATGCAGAGTACCTTTGATATCCGGATAGCTGTGAGTACAGAGTGCTATGTCAGATCCAGCCGCATGAAAATTGTACTTTCTACCGGACTGTCGTTGTAGCAGGGAATGTCATAAAAGCCAAAGCTCCGGTAGAGACCGATGGCGTGCTCCAGAAAAGGCAGGGTATCCAGAAGCATATGGGAGTAGCCGATTTCCCGCGCGCTTCCGATCAGCGTTTCGATCAGCTTCCGGAGAGCGATGCAGCCGGCCGGCTCTCCGTCACTGTATGCCAGATAGAGCCGGCCCCAGGGCAGCCCATATTTTTCGTCCAGATGCAGCAGCTCTTCGTCATAATGCTGGATAGCCAGATAATTTCGGACGGAAGGGTCATGGGCGGTCAGCATATCCGTATATTCTGAGAAAAGCCGGACTGCGGCTTCTTTCTGGGCCTTCTGGAGGGCGGGAATAATTTCTATATGCATACTTAGGTTCTCCTTGTGTTCCATGTTCATATCCCGTCAGTTTTCTGAGGGGTATCTGTCTTTTTGCTCTGCCCGGCAAGCTTTGTCAGGGTACTGCCTGCGATGCGGTATACAGTCCAGTCTTCCATGGGCTCCGCACCCAGGGAAAGATAAAAATCGATGCTGGGCTTGTTCCAGTCCAGGCACCACCATTCCAGGCGGCCGCAGCCCCGTTCCACCGCGATTGCGGCGAGCTTCTGAAGAATGGATTTTCCGTAACCGTGTCCCCGGTATTCGGGCATTACGTAGAGATCCTCCAGATAGATTCCGGCCCGGCCGAGAAAAGTGGAGAAATTGTGGAAAAAGAGCGCAAAACCGATTTCTTTTCCGTCGGTGACGGCGAAGAGAACTTCGGCCTTCTGCTTATCAAAAATCCATTCCTCCAGCAGGTCTTCTGTAGCTTCCACCTGATCTTCCATTTTTTCATAGCGGGCCAGGTCCCGGATGAAGCGGAGAATCAGAGCGGTATCTTTTCGTTCTGCAAAACGGAATGTGAGTGTCGTGACATTCATCTGCCATCCTTCCTTTCCTGAGGATATTGTAGTGTATTTTGCCGGGAAAAGCAATTCTTAATGATAAAATAATGACAGTAATGATTATTGGTTTTGCCTGACGGGAGAGAAACAGACGTGTATAATAATTTCACTTTTGTGTGCCCTGCCTGCTGATCGATGGCAGGCCGCCGACGTTCGGAAAGAAAAATATCAGGCAGCTTCTGGATCTTCTGGGATAGAAGTGGAATAAAATCAGGATAAAATCCGCGAAAATCAATCATAATACTACCGTAATCATCGAAAAGGAGGAAGAAACATGGAACAGAAACTGAATCATTTTCTTGCCGATCTGGCAGTGGAATATCACAAGCTGCAGAATTTCCACTGGTATGTGAAGGGAAAAGACTTCTTTACGGTACATTCCAAACTGGAGGAATACTATGACGGCATCTCTGATATGGCGGACGATCAGAAGTGCTGTGCGGTATCCACGCTGATGGATGACAGTATTTCTCGTTTTTCGAAGGCAGTGTGGATGCTGGGGCAGCAGTCTGCGTAGAAATGAAAAGCAGCGTATCAACCGCAATTTGAAGAGAACAGGAGGCAAAATGCTTTCTGTTCTCTTTTTTTGCGCTCTGGCGTAAGAAGCGGCTGCCTTTCCATGGAGGGGAGCGCGGCGGCCGCTCCGGAAAAACAGCGCCTGAAATTTCCTGCTTTGGAAGAAACCTCAGTGTTTACATAAAATGTATTCCAATGTTAGCATGAGGAAGGCAAAAACAGCTGTCGAATCGGGCAGCTGTAAAACAGAGACAAAAAGGAAGTGAAGCATGAGAAAAGCAAGAATTGGAAGCGGGAAAAAGCTTCTGGCGGTATGGGCTGCGGCGGCCGGCCTCCTTCTGGGAGAACTGGAAGCAGGGGCAGCCGGTGTGGGAAGACTGGGACTTACCTCAAGCGATACAGTGATTCAGAAAGGACAGGAGACGGAATTTCGGATCTCACTGGAAGAGTACGAAGGCATAAGCAGCGGAATCAACGCATTTATGGGGACGCTGGTATACGATACGGAAGTGTTTCAGACAGCATCGCAGGAAGATTTTGCAACGCTCAATTCCTGGGAAAATCTTTATTATAATCCGGAAAACGGAAAATTTGTACTGATGAAAAGAGCGGGAAGCTTCGGGGGAGAGGAGACGTTTCTGCTGAAGCTTACGGCGAAGGAGGCCATACCTGCCGGAGAAGTGTCTGTGACAGTGAAGGATGCCTCGGTGTCAGAGGGCAGCACGGATCTGTTTCCGGCGGAGGCCTCGGTGAAACTGGAGGCTGCCGCGGAAGAGACGGAGGATTCTCCGGGAGATTCTGGTGGCGGAGGAGCTGGTGATTCCCCCGGAGGCTCTGCCGACGGCTCAGGCGGTTCTGGAAGTTCCGGTGGCCAGACCGGGAGCCCGGGCATAGACTCAGGCGGAAGTCAGGCCGGAAATTCGGGTGCAGGCACGGATGGGCCAATCGGTGGAGCCAGCGCGTTCCATCTGACAAACAGCGCTCACACAGGCGACAGCACTGCCATTCTCCCATATCTGGTACTGGCGCTGGCGGCCGCTGCGGTACTGGCCGCCGCAGTTGTGATGACAGTCCGGAAAAGGGGAAGAAGATATACCGGTCCCGGAAAGCTGTCTATGGTCATCGCAGGAGTCACAGCCGCGGGCCTGACAGCAGCCCTTTTGTGCGGAAACGTCTATGCTGCCGGAAATAAGGGCGAACTGAACGGGGATGGCCAGACAGATTACCAGGACGCGGCGGTTTTAAAGAAGCATCTAACGGATCTGGAACCGTTGTCCGGACAGGAATATGAAAAGGCGGACATGAATTCGGACGGAGAACTGACCATCACAGATCTGTCCCTGCTGATTCAGAAGATAGAGAAAAACGCTGCTCTTGGCGGAATCGAGCTGAAAAACGTAACGGCAAACAGGCTTTATTACAGAAATGAAGCAGGAAGCACAGAGGAGATAAAGGTTCTGGATATTACGGCGGGGATGCCGGAGAATACGGAAAATTATTATGCATTGGTTGAGATGGACGGCCTGCCGGACCTGTATGCAGGCATCCGGGAATTCCGGCAGGACCCGCACACGGGAATTCTGCGGGCGGTTCTGGATCAGGAGGGGCTGGTCTCTTACCAGCCGGACGGAACGAAGGAAAAGGAATATGCCTTCCCGATTGCCTGGAAAGACGGAGATGGAGAGCATACGCTGATCACAAGCGCCGAAGAGCTGTTTCAGAAGATGTCTTCGAATCCGGGCGGAAGCTTTGAGCTCACAGAAGACCTGGACGCTTCGGGGATTTCCGATGCAGCTGCGGCTGTGGCAGGAACCTTTGCCGGAGAGCTGGATGGAAACGGGTATCGGATTCTGAACCTGAAGACTTCGCTGTTTGACTCGCTGAACCGCGCGTCCGTGCACGACCTGGTGATTGAAAAGGCAGGTGTCACAGCGCAGAGAAGGGGAATTCTTGCTAACACGGCGAACAACCAGACCGTGATTGAGCGGGTGTTCATCGTGGATTCTTCCATATCCAATGGTGTGGACGGACTTGGGGCCTTTACGGGAGACTTGAACAATTCCATCATCCGGGAAAGCGCCTCCATCGATGTGTCGGTAAAGGGGCTGGTGGCAGTGGGAGGCATCTCCGGAAAAACCGGCGGTGCGGATGCAGTCATCGAAAACTGCTATGTGACAGGAAAAGTGCAGGCGACTTATGATCACTGGAATCTGGGTTCCAGAGCGGGCGGTATCACAGGCTGGCACGGAGGAGGAACGATCCGGCAGTGCTTTACGCAGGTGCGGCTGATCACGCCGGCCCTGAAGGGAAACGGCGGACTGATCGGCGGACCGGATACGGGAAGCCCCCGGATCGAGAACTGCCTGAGCCTGAGTACAGGAACCGGCTACCGGATCGCCGGCTTCGATGTGCTTGACAAGGCGGAAAATGTGTATGAATATGCGGGCTCGGACAGCGTGACCAATATTACAGAGGCTGTCCGGGAGCAGATCAAAGAGACAGACCGCATTTACGACAGAGCTTTTTATGAGGAGACGCTGGGCTTTGACAGCGCAGTCTGGAATTTGGAGCTTCTTACTTACGGGAAAAAACCGAATCTGTCTGCGGCTCCGGTGGAGGAGAATCAACTGGAAATACCAAATTACAGCGGCTTAAGACGAAACGAGGACTACAGGCCGGACCGGGAACAGGCATACGCCAATATGGCAAAACTGATGCCGTTTGCGGATACAGGCATGTGGGTGGCTTCCGGAAATGCACTTTCGGACGGGGACCTTCTGAATACAGCAGAGCTTCAGTATATCCTGCCTCTGGACAAAGAGGGAAAGCTGGTAACAGGAATCCGCAGGGATACGGCAGGGCAGATTCAGAAGATCCGGCTGGTGTTCGCAGATAAGAAGATGCGGGAATATCCCGTGGTTTACCGGGAGCTTACCGGAAATCTGGCGGCTTCCTACAGCGTGGAAGGAACAGGGCTGCAGTATCAGTTCCATCATTATGCGGCTTCCGGTGATGAGACAGCGGTAAACCGGGCGGCAGAGCTTTTGTCCGGCTATGATTATACGGCAGATCTGGCAGTCCTTACAGAGGAAGAAGAAAGCCGCCTGTATACGGATTATTACAATGAGACGGTGAGTAAGGAACTGAAAGGTCTGGCGGAAAAGCTGGCCTACAGCCAGAAGGAGTATCCCTTTTACAGTGAGCATCCGGCAGTGCGCGCCCTGGCAGAGGAAAGGCTTCTCTCAGAAACCGCTTTGAAAAGAACTCTGTACGCTTACAATTATTATGACAAATGGTATCACATTGATTACAGCGGCGTTACCTTAAGCGATCTGCTGTTCTTTAACGGAGAGCTGATGGCGGAGGGGATGACAGCGGCGGAGCTGACGGACAGGCTGTTTTCCGCGTCTCAGGCTCAGAGGGAGACGACGGGAACCACGGCGTTTTACAATAACGTGTTGAAGAATTACACCGGAAAAGATATGATGGCCTTTCTCGGAGATCTGTCTCTGACTGTGGCGGGCTATGACGACCCAAGCGACTGGTTTGCTGACAGCTTTGATGGAATTCTGTACGAACAGAAAGGCTATGGGACAGACCGGCTCCGCTACCGCATCTGGGATATCTTAAGCGGACTGGCAGAGAACAGGAAGACTCTTTTGCTTCCGATTCTCACGGCGCCCCAGGAGGACATGTACCTGGTATCTATGCCTTCTCAGCTGATGCTGGGCAGCATGAACCGTTATCAGACTTATCTGAATAAGGATGGAAATGAGAGAGTGCGTATGCGTACATTGATTGAAGAGTACGCGGGAAGCATGGGATTGTTTTATGGGATTTCTGCCCGGTGGAGGCAGGATTCCGCAGAAATTCTGAACAGTTTTGTGGATATACAGTTTGACACCAGAATCCATTTCCCGGCAAGCGACAAGGCGGCAGCGGGGGAACAGAAAAAGGGAGAGACGACTGACCCGGTGATCA
>CALWAZ010000037.1 GCA_944375725.1 uncultured Merdimonas sp.
GCCGTAATGGGACCTATAGGGCTCGAACCTATGACCCTCTGCTTGTAAGGCAGATGCTCTCCCAGCTGAGCTAAGATCCCATTCGTGTGGGCCGTTATCTCCGACCCGCTTTGCTATTATACTATTAGATTCCGACAAAAGTCAAGCACTTTTTTTATAATTTTTAATATTTTTTCAAACCGGCTGCTATTCACAGCTGTGAATAGCAGTCAAGCCTGATATTTACGGGCTTTTCTCCCCTTCTTCCGCGGGGAGCCTTCCGGCAGTTTCCCCCTGCCCTCCGGGACATCCTTACACTTCCCCGTTCTTGAACTTCCAGATCATTTCACTGGTCAGACTGATATTCAGAGGCTGAGCCGGAGCTTCCTCTCTCGTAAACCATCCTGCTGTGGCCAGCTCATCCGTATCCAGCGTAATCTCGTCGCCGCCGTCCAGCTCCGCGAAAAAGCCCATGAGCAACGTCTCGGAAAAGGACCAGGGCTGGCTCTTGTAATACCGCAGGTTCTTCACATGCAGCCCTACCTCCTCGTACACCTCTCTTTTTACAGTCTCCTCCAAGGTCTCTCCTATCTCCGTAAATCCGGCAATCAGCGCGTAATAAGTCACATCTCCTCTGCCCGCGTATTTGGACATGAGAATCTTTCCGTCATGAAGCACGCCGATGATCACGGCCGGAGAAATCTTCGGATACTCCGTCTGGCCGCAGTCAGGACAGCGCAGCATCCGTTCCTTGTCAGAATGCACCATCGGGCATCCGCAGTGGCCGCAGAATACATGGCTGTCATACCAGTGCCAGAGCTGATAAGCCGTAATCCCCGCAAAGGAAAGCCACTGGGGCGCCGCAGAGCGGAAACTGCGGGTGCTTTCCATTCGGTACTTCTTCCGTTCCGGCGTGCGCAGCTCCCTTGCCAGATAAAAATTCTGATTGTCTATGGAAAAAAGATAAATGATTCGGTCAGAAAGCTTCCGTTCCACCTCCGGATAGTCCCGGAATCTGGGAAAGGACACTTCTCCGTTCTCCCAGTCTGCCAGCGCCCTGTTTTCCTCAAAATACAGCAGAAAGCTGTCCTCCTCAGGCTGTACCGGTCTGTACTCGTTGTGATAGATATGCGGCGCGATATCCTGAATCATAAGTTATCCTCCTGTCTCTTACTCTCCTGTTCCATCTCTTCCAGTGCTTTTTCAGCTGCGTCTCCCCGCTCCATGCTCAGATGCCAGTCTGCTCTCTCCACCCGTCTCCGAAGATCCGCGCAGCTTTCCGCCGCCTCCTCTCCGGTACAGAGCTTATTATCATACAGCTCATACTTCTTTCGGTTTTTTTCCGGGGACAGATTGGGCATCACCACATTGGCTCCTGCCGCAAATCCTTTTTCCCTGCCCTCCGGGTCCATGGTCCCGAGAGCCGTCGTAGCCGGAAGAAGCACCTTCGGCAGAAGAATCCGTATGATCGACAGCAGCCGCAGCGTCAGCTCCACGCTTCCTGCCGGTTCATCCCGGAAAGGCGTGTCATGATGAGGCACAAAAGGACCGATTCCCACCATCTGGGGCTGAAGCTCCCGGAGAAACAGCAGATCCTCCGCCAGTTCCCGGTAGGTCTGCCCCGGAGCCCCGACCATAAAGCCGGCTCCGACCTGATAGCCCAGCTCCTTCAGCTCGTAAAGACACTGCTTGCGGTGCGCAAGGCTCATTTCTTTCGGATGAAGCTTCTGGTAATGCTCCTCTGAAGCGGTCTCATGCCGGAGCAGATAGCGCTCTGCTCCCGCTTCCCGGAGACGCCGGTAGCTCTCATAAGAACGCTCCCCGATGGACAGAGTCACAGCGCAGTCCGGATATTTTCCCCGGATAGACCGGACAATCTCACACATACGCTCATCTGTAAACCAGGGATCCTCTCCTCCCTGCAGGACAAAGGTCCGAAACCCCAGACCATATCCTGTCTCACAGCAGGACAGAATCTCCTCTTTTGTGAGCCGGTAACGATCCGCCTTACGATTGCTCCGTCTGATTCCGCAGTAAAGACAGTCATTTTTACAGATATTTGTAAATTCAATCAGTCCCCTGGCGTAGACCTTGTCCCCATAATAAAGCTTTCTCAAACGGACTGCCTCTTCCGCCAGACGCTTCCTGGCCTCCGGTTCCCCGGAGGCCAGAAGCAGTTCCTCATATTCTTTTTTTTCAAGCTCTGGATTCTGTATAAAACGTTCTATGATGTCCATTCTTTTTCCCGTCTCGGATTTAAGTCCGGCATTACAGATACTGGTTAAACTCCACCTTTTCTCCGTTCGGTCCAAGCACGGTAAACCATGCCACACCCTTTTCAAAGAAAGGCAGAGACTGGATCTCCTGATCCAGCATGGTGCAGCCGGAAGCCTTCATTTCCTCAAAAGCCGCCCTGATATCCCGGACATTCAAAGCCAGATGATCGATATGGCCGTCCTTTCTTGCAGCTGCTTCCTTTACGGATTCCGGATCATTCTGATAAAGCTCGATGACCAGATTTCCCTTTTTCACAAAAGCCGCATGGCAGTTATCCGCAGGCAGATCCTTTTCCTCAATGAGCTCAAACCCCAGAAGCTCTGTGTACCAGCGGATACTCTCCTGCAGATCCACCGCAGGGATCCCCAGATGCTGCAGTCCGGTTACATTTTCTTTGATCGTCATAATATTCCCTCTCCTTTTTCTCTATTTCCGCAGATCAGGCATCCGCCGCGGCCTGTATTCCGGCCGCGGCCGCAATGCCTGCTGTCCGCGGATGCGCAGGCGGGCGCTTATTTCTGCGCGCCCTGTGCCTGACGATTTTCCTTTGTCTCAATCTCCTTTAAGATGTCGGCCAGGAATGCATCCAGCGCCTTCGCGCCTTCGTCTCCGGCTGCCCGGCTTCTGACAGACACGGTTCCTTCCTCTTCTTCCTTCTGGCCCACTACCAGCATGTAAGGAATCTTGGCCGTCTGAGCCTCGCGGATCTTGTAGCCGATCTTCTCGGAACGCTCATCCAGCTCCGTGCGGATTCCCGCGTCCTGAAGCTTCTTCTCCACACTCTTCGCGTAATCCATATACTTCTCGGAAATCGGAAGCACGCGCACCTGTACCGGAGCCAGCCAGGTGGGGAAGGCTCCCGCGAAATGCTCAATCAGGATACCGATGAAACGCTCAATAGATCCAAATACCACGCGGTGAATCATGATCGGGCGGTGCTTCTCACCGTCTGCTCCCACATACTCCAGCTCGAAACGCTGAGGCAGCTGGAAGTCCAGCTGAATGGTTCCGCACTGCCAGGTACGTCCGATGCAGTCTACCAGATGGAAGTCAATCTTCGGGCCATAGAAGGCTCCGTCTCCCTCATTGACCACATAGGGAAGCTGAAGTTCATCCAGCGCCCCCTGCAGAGCGGAGGTAGCCATCTCCCAGTCCTCATCACTTCCCATGGAATCCTCAGGACGGGTGGACAGCTCCACATGGTACTGGAAACCGAACAGAGAATAGGTCTCATTGATCAGCGCCACAACGCCCTTAATCTCATCCTTGATCTGCTCCGGAGTCATGAAAATATGGGCATCGTCCTGGGTAAAGCAGCGCACACGCATCAGACCGTGCAGCTGTCCGGATTTCTCATGGCGGTGTACCAGTCCCAGCTCTCCCATGCGGATCGGGAGATCCCGGTAGGAGCGGGGCTCGGAAGCATATACCAGAACGCCGCCGGGGCAGTTCATGGGCTTAATCGCATAGTCTTCCCCATCAATCACGGTGGTGTACATATTATTCTTATAATGATCCCAGTGTCCGGAGGTCTCCCAGAGGCTGCGGTTTAAGATCACCGGCGTGGAAACCTCCACATAGCCTGCCTTTTTATGAATCTCTCTCCAGTAATCCAGAAGGGTATTTTTCAGAACCATTCCCTTGGGCAGGAAGAAGGGGAATCCCGGGCCTGCCTCATGCATCATAAAGAGTCCCAGTTCTTTGCCAAGCTTTCTGTGGTCACGTTTCTTGGCTTCCTCCATCATCGTGATATAAGCGTCCAGCTCTTCCTTCTTCGGGAACGCAGTCGCGTAAAGACGGGTCAGCATTTTATTGTGCTCGTCGCCGCGCCAGTAAGCGCCTGCCAGACTCATAATCTTAAAGGCCTTTCCCACATCCTTTGTACTCTTCAGATGGGGGCCTGCGCACAGATCCACAAATTCTCCCTGCTGATAGAAGCTGATCTCCGCGTCCTCCGGCAGATCCTCAATCAGCTCTACCTTATAGGGCTCTCCCTTTTCCTTCATGAAGGCAATAGCCTCCTCCCGGGGCTTTGTGAAACGCACAATCTCCAGGTTTTCTTTGATGATCTTCTTCATCTCCGCCTCGATCTTTCCGAAATCATCGGAGGTCAGCGGGGTCTCAAAATCCATATCATAATAGAAGCCGTCCGCGATGGAAGGACCAATCGCCAGCTTTACGCCCGGATACAGACGCTTTACCGCCTGCGCCATCACATGGCTGGCCGTATGGCGCAGCACCGGAAGGGCTTTCTCATCCTTCAGCGTCAGAATATTCAGCTGGCAGTCCTTGTCCACCATGGTGCGGATATCTACCACCTCGCCATCAATCTCTCCGGCACATGCCATCCGTGCCAGTCCCTCACTCAGGTCAAGAGCAATGTCATATACGGATTTGCTCTCAGCGTACTCCTTCACGGAGCCGTCTTTTAAAGTAATCTTCATGTTGGGTTTTCTCCTTTTTTCATTCTTATTTGGTTTCTTTCGCTTTGGCGGCGCAGCAAAGGGCCCACCCTATGAAAACACGCCCTTCCTCAGCTCCCTGCCCATGCGCAGGAGCTTCGTCTGGCCGTGTTTTCGCAGTTTTTTCTGTTCCTGGCAATGAGCCGTGCGCAGGCGGATTTTCTTCTAAAATCCGCCTCGCGGGCTTCGCCCTATGAAAACACGCCCTTCCTCAGCTCCCTGCCCATGCGCAGGAGCTTCGTCTGGCCGTGTTTTCGCACGGCTCATTGCCAGCGCGCAAAAAAAGTCCCTTTCTGCCGCTGCCGACAGAAAGGGACGATATTCTTTATCGCGGTTCCACCCTTTTTGTTTCATTTCCTGAATCAGATCCGAAAATAAAACCACTTCATTCAGACGATAACGGAGTCACCGGGCCGGATTGGGGCCGCTCTGAGCTGGTCTTCGGTTCAGGCTCTCAGGAGCGTCTCTGCATTCTCCGCATCCGCGCGTCCCGGATTCCTCTGCTTCCTATGAGGATACTCCCAGCATCCGTGTATCCCTCTCTGGCATATTCCGCAGCCTACTCGTCTCATCCCTGCTTTATTCTGTATCCTGTTAAGACTGAAAGCCTGTCTTTCCACAGCGGCTTCCATCTGAAGATCATTATAGCATCGAAATGGGTTTTGTCAACCAAAAATCTATTTCCAGATAATATCTGCTTTTTTTCTGGGCGCGGTCCTTTTATAGCTTACCGCGGGATATCCCAGAAGCATGCAGCAGGCCACGCGTTTATCTCCTGTGCCCAGCCATTCCCGAAGCTTCGGGCTTGCCAAAAGAGCTCCCACCAGATAACCGCTGTAGAGGACTCCCGCCCCCTCAGCCACAGCCTGGTTTTCCATATTCGCGGCCGCAAGACCGCCATCCAGAGGATTCTCCGCCGCAATCATCAGGAAACAGGGGGCATTGAAGAAAAAGGTGTCGTTCTCCGGATTTTTCTCCCACTGCTTGTAAAAATACCGGAAGGGGCTGAAATACGGAGAATCTTTTTCTTTTAAGGTGTCCAGGATAGACGGAAATTCCTCCCAGAAGAGAGCTTTGAATTCTTCCAGCCTCTCCTGCACCACCACAAAGGTACAGGCCTGAGCGTTCTTTGCGGTAGCCGTATAACGGCCGGCGTCCAGAATCCGCTCCAGCTTCTCCTGCTCCAGAGGCCTGTCCTTATAATTCCGGATGCTTCTTCGAAACTTAACCGCATGCAGATGATTCTCGGGAGACAGCCGGAACGTATCCGGATTATATTCCTCCACTTCCTCCATGTCATATTCCGGAATTTCCGCTGCCCGTACAGGACAGACAGCCACACAGTGTCCGCACTGAATACAGGGCCGGATCACCTCTGCCTTTTTCTCTTTTATGACAATCGCGTGTCCCGGGCAGTCCTTTGCGCAGGCTCCGCAGCCGATACACAGTTCCTGATCAATCATTACCATAATTTTTTCCTCCTCTTCTCTGGCAGGATATCCGTCTTTCCAGTTCAAAACGTATCTCCAAAATAAATAAGCCTGTCGTTATGTTCTATGATACGCTTATTCCCCGCCTTTTTCAATCCGGCACTTTTCCTGTTTTTATTTTTCATCCGAAGCGACCCGGAGCATGGAATGAATTTACAGCCATACTGACCAGTCGCCATAGCCAAAGGTCCCGCTGCCATGGCAAAGCCGCCCATCTGTTTTGAGCTGCCTGAACGCGTCCCGCATGCGGATTATGATTTCCGGCTGAATATCAAGCGAATGATGCGCAGGGAACACCTGCTTTACAGGCAGTTCCGCGGCCTTTTCCAGAGACTGCAGATAAGCACACGGATCTGTGGACGGAAACCATGCCGCGAGCGTACCCTTATACACTAAATCCCCTGTATAAAGACGGCCTTTTTCTTTCTCCCAAAAACACATATGGCCCGGAGCGTGTCCCGGAGTATGCAA
>CALWAZ010000038.1 GCA_944375725.1 uncultured Merdimonas sp.
CATAGGTGGATTCCTCCACGGTAGTCACCGTAAGCTCCGGTTCCGGAACCGTAATGATAATCTGATCGCCGGGATGAAGCACCGTATCCTCCGACAGGCCTTCATTCAGGGCCAGCACCTCGGCGACCCGGAGTCCGTTGCTGTTCGCAATCACAGAAAGCGTATCTCCGGCCTGCACCTCATATACGGTATTTTTTGCGGTTTCCTTTGTCACCAGCTCTATGGCCTCATCCGTAGGGGTAATCTGATCCTCCGATACATAGGCCTCCGCGATCTCCACCTTTTCGCTGAAATCCACATCCCGCAGGCCGTCCTCTGTCACCTCCGGAGTCTCCTCCTCCTGATCCTCGTCTGTGTTCCGGAGAGCATCCTTCGTCACAGTCTCTGTGATGACATTTTCCACTGCATAGCTTACGTCGAAATCTCCGATGCCGGCAGTGGTGCCGGGAACAGCGGCGATGCCTGTAAGAACTGCCTGCTCCTGCTCCATTTCCGTCTCCTGCTTGGACACATCCACAGTATAGACGTTCAGCTCGCGCTCCGCGTCGGAAACAATGCTGATCTGAAATTCATTGTCCGTATCATACCGGTTCTTGGCAGCGTACAGTACATCCATGACATCCTGGTATCCTCCCAGGGTCACGGTAAACTCGTTGATCTTCAGCTGATACGCCTTTTTCTTGGCCGTCGCGACCACGTTCTGCAGCTCCTGGTAAATGGCATCCGTCAATGTCTCCGGATCCATGGTGCTTCCGAAAATCTTCGGCACCTTGTCCAGCTCATACTCCACGTCCGCCAGCACCAGCCCTTCGGTCTCTCTGGAAATCCGGGCTCTGGCTTCCAGAAAAGCATTCTCCACCACATCCGGATTACGCACGGAGCCTACCACCTTGCCTTCCAGGGTCACCTCATAGTAGCTGTTCCCGCTGCCGAAGCCGCTGCCCAGAAGGGGAACACCCACCAGCATGCAGCCGCAGGTAAATACCATGGCCTCAATAAATATCAGCTTTGATTTTTTATTAAAAAATAATTTTTTTCTGCTCATCTGCTCTTTATCACTGCGTAATAATTTTGTAACATTTTTTATTCTATCAGCATTTTCAGCGCTTGTAAAGTTTTTTCTAAGGTTTCCTCCACATTCAGCCCGTCTTCCTCCACAACCACTTCTCCGTAGCGCTCATAAAGCAGAGACCTTTCTTCATAGAGATTTTTCAGGGTCTGGCCCTCCCGCAGCACCACGCCCCGGCCGCGGATATCCCGCAGACGGGCGTCCACCGCCTCGAAGGACAAGCGCAGATACACAATGACGCCGATTTCACTCAGATGCTTCATGGCCTTCTCCCCATACACCACGCTGCCGCCGGTGGCGATCACAGCGCTGTCCGGATTCAGCTCCGCGTTGACCCGCTCCTCAATGGCAAGAAAACCGTCCGGCCCTTCCTGATCGATAATCTCACTCAGAAGGCGCCCTTCTTCTTTCTGTATGACCAGATCCGCGTCGACGAAGTCTTTTCCCAGCATTTTCGCCAGAATGACTCCTATCGTGCTCTTTCCCGCGCCGGGCATTCCGATCAGTACCACGTTCTTTTTCATCTTTCTTCTTCCTTTTCACGCTCCAGCCAAAGGTTCCGCAGGACTCTCCCAGAGTCAGATAAGTGCCGTGGGAATAGGCGAGCAGGCCTGTACGGTTCAGCTCAAACCGGCCTGTCTCGTTCAGATAGGCCTCATCCACAGACACGCCCAGCACCTCGGCCAGAAACATATGATGGGATCCCAGTTCCTTTACTTCTGTCACCCGGCACTCGATGTTCACCGGGCTTTCCTCAATTACCGGAGCCGTCTTCAGATGCTGCGCCTTTCCCGGCGTCAGCCCGGTCTCCCGGAATTTATCCACATTCCGGCCTGAACGGACTCCGCAGTAGTCCGTGGCATATGCCAGCTTTTTTGTGGTCAGATTGATGACAAATTCTCCGGTCTCCCGGATGATATCATAGGAATACCGCTCCGGGCGGACAGAGATAGACACCATAGCAGGGTCGGAACAGATTGTTCCGACCCATGCCACTGTGATAATATTCGGTTTTTCACCCTCACGTCCGCAGCTGACCATCACCGCAGGCAGAGGATAGAGCATATTGCCTGCTCTCCAATGCTGTTTCTTCATATTCACCGCACCCCCAGAGGGGTCCTTTCTTCCGGCTTCGCCGGAATTCACCTTATCTCTTCCATCTGCTGAATCATGCCTGCCAGAGCAGGAATCAGCTGCTTCTTTCTGGATACCAGCCCCTTCAGTTCGTAGGTGTCGCTGTCATCGGGCAGCTGGAAGGCTTCCCTCACCAGCGTGTCCGCATTGGCTCCGCAGCAGAGCAGCTCCGTGGACTCCCGAATGATATTGGTCAGCATAAAGAAGATCATATTCAGCCCGCTTTCCCTGAGAGCCGTGGAAATATAGGGCACAATCTTTTCCCGGATTTCCTCCAGCTCGATGGCGTTCATGGAGTTGATCTGGCCTACGCCGAATTCGATATTTCCCACGCTGAACCGCTTGAAATCCTGGAAGAAAATCTCCTCCGCGGTGCGGGCGCTCAAATTGCTGCCGGCGGAGAACATATCCACCGCCAGGTCTTCGATGTCCACCTCCGCAATCTTTGCCAGGGTCTCCGCGGCCGCTCTGTCTACGGCCGTGCAGGTGGGCGAGCGGAACATGAGCGTATCGGAAATAATGGCCGAGCAGAGAAGGCCGGCTATTTTCTTCGGAATCTCCACGCCCTTTTCCTGATACATCTGATACATGATGGTGGCTGTACAGCCCAGGGGCTGATTCCGGAAAAAGACAGGCGCCATGGTCTCCAGGGAACCCAGACGGTGATGGTCGATGATCTCCAGAATCTCCGCGTGCTCAATGCCGTCCACTGCCTGAGACTCTTCGTTATGGTCCACCATAATCACCTGCTTACGCTTCAGATTCAGCAGGTTCCGCCTGGAAATCATGCCCACATAATTGTCGTCCTTGTCCACAATGGGGAAATCCCGGTACCTTTTCTGTCCCATGATCTCCCGGATATCTTCTGTCTTCTCATTTACGTTGAATACGGTCAGATTGTCCGACTTCATAAAATACTGAATGGGCATGCTCTGATTGATAAGCCTTGCCGCCGTAAAAGTATCCAGAGGCGTGCTGATCACCACGCAGCCATGCTCCTGGGCCAGCTTTTTGATGGTCATGGACACCTTGGCCCCGTCGCATACGATGATGCAGCCGGCGTTCATCTCGATGGCGCAGAGCTGGGACTCGTAACGGTTGCCCAGAATCACCAGATCGCCCTCTTCGATATAATCCTCCATCAGATCCGGATTGGCCGCCGCGATCAGCACCTTGCCCTTGTTGTAGTAATCATCCGCAGAACCCACCAGAATTTTCCCTTCCAGCGTGTCGATGATATTGCTGTACTGGGTATTGGCCTGGGCCAGAATCTTGCTGTCATACACATCCATATAGGAGGTAGTAATATCTCCTATGGTAATCAGCCCTTCCAGCTTTTTCTCCTTTGTAATCGGAAGCGTCACCACGCCCAGGCGGCGCATCAGATTCCAGGCCTGCTTCAGGGAAAGATTTCCCCGCACTCCCTCAGTCTTGCGGATCTCGATATCCTTCACCTGGGTCATCACGTCCGCCACGTACACCGGAGCCTCGGCCTGAAAGAAATTCAGCACATACTGGGTCTCCTGGTTCAGCTGCCCCGCTCTGGCCGCAATGTAGCCGCCGCCCTCCAGATGATTTTTCAGGTACGCGTAGGCAAGCGCCGAGCAGATAGAATCCGTGTCCGGATTCTTGTGTCCGATGATAAACACCGGCCTTGTCATATCCCTCTCCATGTTCTTTTTCTTATCTTTCCTTTCAAATAAATTATTTCCGCAGAAATCCTTCGTTTTTCTTATTTTACCATCATACGCCGCCCCTTGGCAAGAGCACTCTGCCCGGACCGGAAGCGGTGTTTATGATTTTCTTTTATGTAATTTGCCCTATTTTTCCTTTTTCAAAACAAATATTTTGTATATTTTCACAATAAATTCATATTTTGTTCACATTTTGTTCATAATCTGCTGTTATACTAAAAACATCTTAAGAGAAGAGCTTCAAGGAAGCCTCTCAAGAGAAAATGCTTTCACTACACATATAGATAAATTTTTTCATAATAGCCTCGGCGTACTTGGTACGCCGGGGCACTCCTCATTTTACAGGCCGGCCCGCATGGGCCGGCCTGCCTTCTTTTGTTTCCTTATTTCGTCATTCCCAGATGAAAAAATACCCGTCCAGTGATCTCGTCCAGAGGAACCGCTCCAAAGCTTCTGGAATCACTGGAATTTTCCCGGTTGTCTCCCAGAACGAAATAGCAGCCCTCCGGCACGGTATAAGGGAAGGTGATGTCTTCCGAAAGGGGCAGAGTCCTGCCCGAGACAATTCTTTCTTCTCCTTCGCCATTTACGAGAAGGTCTCCTTCCTCGGTCAGCTCCACCACATCTCCCGGTCCTGCTATGATTCGTTTGATATATTCCACATTTTCAGCCCGGTGGATGATCACAATATCGTCCGTCTGATAAGCCTGATCCAGCCGGTAGAACACCACCAGCTCTCCATTGCGCAGAGAGGGCTCCATGGAATGGCCGCTGACCACCGCCAGCCCGATGCAGTAATGGAAAATCAGATAGACGGCCGCCGCAATCACAAGGCACTCCAGCAGGAACCGCTTCCATTCCCGCCTTCTCTGCACCCTCTCTATTTTTTCATCCAGAATTTCATCCACTGACTGATTTTTGTCTTTTTTCGTCCGCATATTCCTGCTTATTCTTCTCCTGCCGCCGTTTTTACTTTATTTTTCAGCATATGAAGGCGCTCGACCAGCCGGTCCAGCTCCTCGCGCACCATGGAAAGCTCCCGGTTTCTCCTGTCTGCCTCCTCCTGCTGCTGTTCCGTAAGCTCCCGGCGGATCTGTACCCGGGCCTGCTCCAGTTCCTCCTCCATCTGCTTTCGAAGCTCGTCCCGTTCCTGCTCAAACTGCTGTCTGGCCTTGTCCCGCTCCTGCTCTGCCTGCTTCAGAAGCTCCTCCCGCTCTTTCGCAAGCTCTTCGGTCAGTCTGTTCCGCTCTTCCGCAAGCTCCTCTTTCAGCTCCTGCTGTTCCTCCTGGTACTGCTTCTTCATCTGCTTAAGCTGTCCCCGGGCCTGATCCCGCATCTGCTGGGCTCTGGCCTGATACATGCTGTTCAGCTTCTGCATTTTTTCATATACGTCTTCCTTCTGGAAGCCAAACAGGCTGCCCTTCAGCTTCATATTTTTCAGATAATCGCTGATCTCCGGGAAATCCACGGCTGTCACCCCCGGCACCACCTCAGGCACCTCCAGCGGCGTATATTCTATCGAATCCTGCTTCTCCTGCTGTTCCTTTTCCTGCATTTCCATATGCCATCTTCCCCCTGTCCGCGGTCCACTCCTTCTGACAGACCGCTTTTTTCCATCATACCCTTTAGCGCCGTATTTTGCAACCTTTATTCCCGCGGGCAGTGAGCCAATCGGACGCGCTCGCGCGTCCATTTGGCGAACGCCGCGAGGGTCAAAAACCCCGACGCTTGCATCATTTCTAGCTTGATGCCCGTATGCTTGCGTCGGGGTTTTTGACTCTTTCTCAGAACTGGACTGGTTGTTTTTTCAAAAACTGGATATTTTAAAATGTCCAGTTTCCCGTTATAGTAGCGTAAAGCAAAAGCAGAAAAGGACCGCCGGCGGACTGCTTTTCGCGCTTACTGCACAAGGAGGAAAATGACATGTACGATATCATGACGCCCGGACCCACGCAGGTCCGCGGGAACGTGCTGGCCGCACGGGCCCTGCCCTGCACCAACCCTGATCTGGACCCGGACTTTTTCACTTTTTATAAAGAAACCTGTGAGCTCATCAGCTCCCTGCTGCATACCGGAAACCAGACTCTGATTCTGGGCGGTGAGGGCATCCTGGGCCTGGAGGCCGCCTGCGCCAGCCTGACCGAGCCGGGAGACCGGGTGCTGGTGCTGGACAACGGGGTCTTCGGAAAGGGCTTTGCGGACTTCGTGCGCATCTACGGCGGCAAACCCGTACTGTACACCACCGATTATCTTCACACACTGGATGTGGAAGCGCTGGCCGGATATCTGGAGCAGGATCACGATTTCAAGTACGCCACTGTGGTCCACTGCGATACCCCCAGCGGTATGCTCAACGATATCTCCCGCATCTGCCCTCTTCTGAAATCCTACGGCATCCTGACCGTCGTGGATTCTGTGTCTGCCATGTTCGGAGAAGAGGTCCGCGTGGATGATTTCTGTATCGATCTGCTCTGCGGCGGCTCCCAGAAGGCTGTATCCGCCCCTCCGGGACTGACCTTTGTGACTGTCAGCCCGGCCGCCTGGAAAACCATGAAGGAGCGCAGAACTTCCATCGCCTCTTTCTACGCAAACCTTATGGCCTTCGACGGCTATTTTGAAAAACAGTGGTTTCCTTATACCATGCCCATCAGCGATATCCGGGGGCTGCGCACGGCCTTTGAAAATATCAAGGCCGATCCGGATATGCTGAAGCGCCATGCCCGGATCGCCCAGGCTGTCCGGACTGCGCTGACCAGCTGCGGACTGACGCTCCATACCCGGGACGGCTGGTCTAACACGGTTTCCGTCTTTGACGTACCCGCAGGAACCACTGCCTCTGCCATTCTCACCTCGCTCCGCGAAGATCACAACCTGATGCTGGCCGGCTCCTTCGATGTATTGGAAGGCCAGGTCATCCGCATCGGCCATATGGGCGAAAATGCCAGAGAAGAGAAGCTGGCAGCAGTCATGAAGGCCCTGGACGCCGTCATGGCAAAGCTGGGAGTGACGCTTACAGGAAGTCTGGAAGCGGCCTATCTCCGTTCTCTTGGCTGAATGACCGGACACACAGCAGCATGGCTTGCGGCGCAAAAACAGCCTGCGCTCTTTTCTCAGACGCGCAGGCTGCCGCTGTATTTTCTATACTATTCTTTTGTCTCTCCCGGGCTTCTCAAGCCCCGGGTATTCTTCTCCACCAGCCTTCTGGCTATCATTACCTGATGGCCGCAGCCAAGACACTTGAGCCGGAAATCCGCGCCCACTCTCAGGATTTCCCACTCCTGGCTTCCGCAGGGATGGGGCTTCTTCAGCTTTACGATATCTCCTACCTTATATTCCACTGAGCACCTCTCCTATATTTCCCTGAATCAGCAAGTCTGCCTCCCGGTCTCTGGGCGTCGCGTCCCGGTTGATCAGCACCAGATGCTTCCCGGAAAAATAGTCTATCAATCCGGCCGCCGGATACACGGCAAGAGAGGTTCCTCCGATCATCAGCATATCCGCCGCGGAAATGGCGTTTACCGCTCCCCGGAGAACCTGGCTGTCCAGCCCTTCCTCATAAAGGACCACATCCGGCTTGATGACGCCTCCGCAGCTGCAGCGGGGCACTCCTTCTGATTCCAGAATATAACGGGCATCGTAAAAGGCTCCGCAGCGCTGGCAGTAATTCCGATGCACGGAACCGTGAAGCTCATAGACCCGTTTGCTGCCGGCCATCTGGTGAAGGCCGTCGATATTCTGCGTGACCACAGCAGCCAGTTTTCCCTGCTGCTCCAGCTGGGCCAGCTTTCTGTGGGCTGCGTTGGGCTCTGCGTCCAGGCAGAGCATCTTTTTCCTGTAAAAACGGAAAAATTCTTCCGTATGGTTCACAAAAAAGGTATGGCTTAAAATCGTCTCCGGCGGATACTTCCATTCCTGATGGTAGAGCCCGTCCGTACTCCGGAAATCGGGAATCCCGCTTTCGGTGGACACGCCCGCCCCTCCGAAAAATACAATCGAATGGCTTTCCTCCACGTACTCTTTTAAAAGCTTGATCTTTTCTTCCAGTCCGGCTTCTTTTCCGCTCACAGACACCCCTTCTTTCTTACATTCCGTATACTGTATCAGTATATCTTCTTTGCATGCACCAGATATCTGTGCTCTCCGCTCTTGGTGCAGGTGGACAGTGTGATAATATAATCATCCTTTGTCACCGTCACTCCCGTGTCATAGGCGGAACGGCCCTTCAGGGTCTGCAGGAATTCCTTATACTGCTCGTCCGGCGCAAAGCCTATGGTATAGCTGTCGCTCTCAGACGGGGACTCATAGACAGAAAAAATCTGATAGGCATGGGTTCCGTCCGCCAGGTCGATATACACGGTGGGATGGGCCACCAGGTAGGATGGCGACGCGTAATTCTTCAGGCCCGCGAACATAGAGCCGTTTTTCATATTATGTCCGTAAATAATCGTATGTAAATCTGTAAAATCCGAACTGTTCAGCGTCTCCACAAAAATGCTTCCCGCGCTGTTCACCTTGTTGCTGAAGGTATGATTCAGGTAATAGGAATCGTCCCCTGTCTGCATCAGCGGATAGCTGATGGTCGTTCCCGGAATCTCAATCCAGCCTACCGTGTCCGGATTCTGGGCCTGCAGCTCACTTAATGCCACGCGCTGCACCCGCTCTTCTTCTGTGCCGTCCCCGGCATTCTCTTCCGTCTCTCCGTCCTCCGGAACCTCTTCCAGCACAAACTGCTGCAGATCCTCATATTCATCCGTCCCGGCCTTATATTCCAGGAATATATTGGAAAGCTGCCAGATGCTCACCCCGAGGGCTGCCACGCAGACGCACAGCACAATCAGCAGCGGCACCGGCATTTTTTTCTTTTTCCGTTTCTTTTCCATAATCTATTTTCACCTCTTCCTCATTCTATCAGACAAGTATATAAAAAGCCAGAGCAAAATTCATTTCTCAATAGAAAGCCAGACGGGAGAAGCCGCAAACTCACATTCCCGGGAACAGGCCGCCAGACTGTACTCCGGATCTCCGGATTCATACTGCCTGATATAATAAGTCTCTTTCCGGACATTCTGGGCGATCGGAATAACCGCCCCGTACTTTTCTGTTCCTTCCTCCCAGGCGTCCTCCGCCATTCCTTCTTCTACCGTGGAAAAAGAGGACAGCGGCAGGCCCAGCCCCTCTCCTGTGGCTTTCAGAAAGCTTTCTTTCCGGACCCAGAGATCGTAAAAAGCCTGCTCCCGCCTGTCTTCCGGCAGGCCCAGAAGCCATTCCCGCTCCCGCGCGTGAAGCCTTCGGAGAATCCGCTGGCTGCCGGAACGCTGTTTTCTCTGTTCCACATCCACTCCCACCGGCTCTTCCGCAGACGCGCAGGCCGCAAGCTCTCCGCTGTGGGAAAGGCTGATGTGAATCTTCTCATGTCCGCGCAGAAATGGCTTTCCCCGCTCATCCTTCTCTATTTGAAAGGTTCCCCCATACTCCGGATATTCTTTCTCCAGAGCCAGGATCAGAAGACGGTGCGCCGCCTCCGACTGAAGCTCATGAGCTTTTTTCCGGGCTGCGCTCTCCGGAAGCAGAATCTTCGCCAGATAGACCCGAACCATTTTCCGGCTTCTCCTTTACCCTTTTTTCTTCTGACTGTCCAGAAGCTCCATAAGCGCCTCATCGCTGTCGGAAATCCAGACATCCTCTTCCTCCGCGTTCAGCCCCAGATATTCCCGGAGCGTACAGAGCTCATCGCTGTTTCCCCACTCTTCAATATACCGGTCGATTTCCTCAAAGGGAATCTCACCGGCCAGATATCTTTCTTTAAATTTCATGTTTTCCTCCACAGTATTCTTTTTTGCGTGAAATAATTATACCATTTTTTTCTGGCATCTCAAAGAATTTCCGCAGTTTTTAAGGGCTTTTTTCATTGACAGCCGCCAGGCCTTCCGCTACAATAGCGAAAGCGGGCCGGAGGCTTTCTGCCCGGCCCGCCTGCGGTGTCTTTTCCGCGTGAATTTGTACTACTAATGATTGAAAGAAGGCACAGTTTCTCATGGAAGTCTCATTACATATGCTTCTTATTGTATGTCCCCTGGTATTTCTGGCAGGCCTGGTGGATTCCATCGGCGGAGGCGGAGGCCTGATCTCTCTGCCCGCCTATCTTTTCGCCGGAATTCCTCCCCACGTGGCCATCGCCACCAATAAGCTTTCCTCATCCCTGGGAACCACAATCTCAGCGGCCCGCCTTTTCAAATACATGGATCTGCCCCTGGCCGGCGCCTGCGTGGTCTGCTCGCTGATCGGATCCGGAGCAGGTTCTTCCCTTGCGCTCCTTGCCAGCGAAAAACTGATTCAGTATATGCTGCTGCCCGTGCTTCCCATTGTGGCCTACTACGTGCTGCGGAAGAAGGATCTGAATCAGGCAGAGCAGAAAACCCTGTCCCGCCGGAACACCTTTCTGATCTGCATGCCGGTCTCCTTTGTGGTGGGCGTCTACGACGGCTTTTACGGTCCCGGCACAGGCACGTTCCTGATTCTTTTATATACAAGTCTCGCAAAGCTCGATCTGCTGACAGCTTCCGCAAACACCAAGGCAGTCAACCTGGCTTCCAATATCGGCGCTCTTGTGGTCTTTATTCTGAACGGAAAGGTTTTCTTCCCGCTTGGACTGCCTGCTGCCCTTTTCTGCATCGCAGGCCATTACCTGGGAGCGGGCATGGTAGTCAAGAACGGAACACGTATTGTAAAACCGGTAATTCTGATTGTGCTGGCTGTTCTGTTTATCAAGGTACTGATAGGGGAGTAGGAATTCATCTCTCCTCTCTCATATCCGCATTCCAGTCAAATATAATCCCGGTCTGGGCGTCCAGCTCAAACTCATACTTGATTCCATTCCAGTACAGCTCACCCTCGAACCGGATGCGTCCGTCATCGCTTTCCTGCCGGATCTGCACCTCCTCTGCGGGAGCACCGCCTGCCTTTTCAGCCGCAATGCTCTTTGCTTTTTCCTCATCCGCCGGCGCGCCTCCAAGGGAGTCCAGCCACTCTTCATCCACCTCATAATCGGCCCCGATGATTCTGCCGTCCTCGATGGATATCTCATAATCGTAATCGCCGTAGTCCGTCTCAAATTCCACCTGCCAGATGGAAATGTCATGTTCTCTGTCCTGTTCCACTTTTACGTTGTGAGCGTCTTCTTCCGGTACGCCCGCATTTTCCAGGGCCAGGGCAAAAGCGCCGTCTCTGTCCGTTCCGCCGGCCGTCTCTGCCGCCGCCTGCTCTCCGGATGCCTGGTTTTCCTCTGCAGGCAGAGCCTGCTCCCCTGCCGCCTGCGTGTTCTGCTCCGGCTCTGTACCCTCCTGTGAAACCGGTGTATCCTGGACCGGCGCAGCCTCTTCTCCGGCAGGCTGTACGTCCTGTGACAATGCCGCCTCCTGCTGTCCTCCCGCGCCGCCGCAGCCTGCCAGAGCCAGGCCAATGGCCGCCGCGCAGGCAGCTATCTGTGTCTTTGTCTTTTTCCTTTTCATTTTCATTTAAAAACCCCTCCCTGAATGACCGTCCGGCTCCATTCTCCTGAACTGCCAGACGCAGCCCTATTCTCCCTGTATTTTACATGGAGCCGCCTGTACTGGCAAGTAAATTCTTACTGCTGCCTGTACTGGCGCGGTACCAGCAGGTAAATTCTTATTGCAGACAGCACCGGGGAAAGATATAATTAGAAACCGGAAGGAGAACCGGATTTATGATAAAGACCACTTTATTTATGGAAAATTTTTATATTCTGGATGATGAGCGGGTCAGACAGTTTCTGATTACCGGCGAAGACAAGGCCCTTCTTATCGATACCGGCTTTGAGGACAGCCATGTATATGAGGCAGTAAGACAGATTACAAATCTGCCGGTAGAGGTGATTATGACCCATGGAGATATGGACCACACCGGAGGCCTTTCGGATTTCGGCGCATGCCGCCTGCACCGGGCAGACTGGCATCTGGTCAAAGACAAGACCATCCGGCTGGAGCCCCTTTCAGAGGGTGATGCCTTTCAGTGCGGCGGCTATTGTCTGCGGACCATTGAGATTCCGGGGCACACCCTGGGAAGCACGGCCTTTTTCGATGAAGATAAGGGACTGCTGCTGTCCGGCGACTCTGTCCAGAAGCCCGGACCTATTTATATGTTCGGGGACTGGAGAAGCCTGGATCTGTATATCGAAAGCCAGAAGAAGCTGCTTGAGCTGAAAGACAGAGTAAAGACCATTCTTCCCTGCCATCACGAATATCCCATCGGTCCTGAATATATCGAATACAATCTGAAGGACGCTGAGGCCCTGAAAAACGGGGAACTGACAGGAGAGCGGCACCCCTATCTGCCCTGTTCTTCGTTCAAGGGACTGTGGACCGAATTCTATTACGACAAATCAAATACCCCGCTGCAGACAGCGGAGCATCCGGCTGGCAGCAGAAAGGAACGTTTATGACCCGATTGAAAAAATCTGCCATATCCATCGCTGGCTTTGTGGTTCTGGCAGCTGCGGTTCTTGCGGTCTTTGCCTTCTTTTATTCCCGGCAGACCCGCCAGCAGCAGTCCGATCCCATTACAGCCACAGCCTTCAAACTGAATACTGTTGTAACCATTACCATTTACGACTCCCAGGAGCAGGAGATTCTGGACGGAGCTATGGCGCTCTGCGACGAATATGAACATATCTTCAGCCGCACGCTGCCGGAGAGCGAACTCTACCAGCTCAACGCAGGCACGCTTCCCCAGGAGGACGGCACCTTTATTCTGTCAGATTCCCTGGCAGATCTGATCCGGCAGGGCCTTTATTACAGTGAACTGTCCGAAGGAGCCTTTGATATCTCCATCGGCCCTGTTTCCTCTCTCTGGGATTTTACATCAGGCACCGCCCTGATTCCGGATGAGCAGGAGCTGGCCCAGGCCCTGGAGCTGGTAGACTACCGCCAGGTGGAGCTGGAGGGAAACCGTCTCCGTTTCGGCATGGAGGGCATGCAGCTGGATCTGGGCGCCATCGCCAAGGGCTATATTGCGGACCGGATCAAGGATTACTTGGTATCTGAAGGCGTGGAAAGCGCCATCATCGACCTGGGCGGGAATATTCTCTGCGTGGGCGTCCGCCCGGACAGGGCTCCCTTCCGCATCGGAATCCAGCGTCCCTTCGCGGACCGGAGCGAGACGGCTGCCATCGTGAAAATTGACGGGAAATCCGTGGTTTCCTCGGGAATCTACGAACGGTATTTTGAAAAGGACGGCACCCTGTACCATCATATCCTGAACCCGAAGACCGGATATCCCTACGACAACGGGCTGGTTTCTGTGACCATCATCTCTGATCTCTCTGTGGACGGAGACGGCCTCAGCACCTCCTGCTTTGCTCTGGGCCTGGACAAGGGCCTTGAGCTGATCGAGAGCCTGCCGGATACCTATGCCGCTTTTATCACCGAAGACGGAACCCTGCATTTCAGCGAAGGACTGGAGGAAACTTTCTCCGCCGAGCTTACCGATTAAGCTCAGGGCTGAAAAAGCGCCGAAAGAAGAAAGACCCCGCTGGCTGCCGGCAGAGCGCCAGACAAAAACGCCGGCGCAGAAAGGAATGTTTCTCGTTCCCTTCTGCGCCGGCGCTTTTCATATTCTTACTATTTCTATACGATTTTCTTTCCATGGAAAGAAGACACCCGGAGCTGTCCGGCCAGCTCTGCCAGATTATCCTTTGTAATCCTGCCGGCCGCTACCACTTCCAGATTTTCTATATCCTGAAGCTCCCGGATTTTTTCGATTCCCTCAAAAGCCGTCTCCTTCTGGCCCGAGGTCAGGACACGGTCAATCAGCCCCTGTTCCGCCAGGCTTCGGACTGCCTCCGCGTAGTCCGGCGTCTCATCAATGGCCTTGTGGAAGGTCACCTTCAGGTTTCCCCTGCACTCCGCAATCCTTTTCATTTTCTCAAAATCCACCCGGTGATCCTCCCGCAGAATTCCCGTGGAAATGCCATCCACGCCCAGTTCACGGCAGATGCGGATATCCTCCAGCATCACCTGAAATTCCGCCTCATCGTACACAAAGCTTCCTCCTCTGGGACGTATCATCACCACAATCGGAATCCTCAGAAGCTCTCTGCATATTTTGATTGTGCCGTAAGAAGGTGTGGTTCCCTCCTCCGCCAGGTTTTCACAGAGCTCGATGCGCTCCGCTCCTCTTTCCTGAGCCCCCAGCGCTTCTCTCAGGTTTCCCACTGCCGCTTCTCTAATCATTGCTTTTACTCCAGAACCGCTTTTAATACTTTTAATAAATACTCAGAATCATATAGATAATCCCGGCGGACAGCATATCCACCGGCAGCCCCCGGTAAGCTCTGCTTACCCGGGAAAATTTCAGGGTCTGCTTGACTGACAGGAACAGGGCCGCAGGCACCAGAATCGTCACAATCAGTCCCGCAGTCTGCCCGAAAATCCTTGTTGTAAAAGGATGTAGCACGAAGACAGCCGGAATAACCGCAAACAGGCTGTTCTGTTCCCTGCACTCCTTCTTCAGAACTCCGTTTGTAAATGCCAGAACAAGTCCCGCCGCCAGGAAGGCAAAACCGGCCTCCCCGAAAGCCGATGACTGAAAGCCCGCTTTCAGAACTGTGTTTCCGAAAATCTGGCCGCCCGCCGCAAATTCACGAACAAGGGCCAGAAGAATCCAGAATCCCCAGGCAATGGCGGATTCCCACAGAAGCTCTCCATACTCTGCCTCAATACTGCCGCGCAGGGCCTGGTGGGCGCACAGAAGGCCCACAATAAAGGTCAGAATCCAGACGCCCGTATCAAGCCGGGTTCCCAAAGCCGCGAATCCAACCAGGAATACCGAGGAGCACACTGCTCCGGACGCAATATAAACGCACAGCCGGAAGCTCCAGTCCGGAAGCGCTTTCTCCAGAAGGTTCTTCAGCAGTTCCGCAAACACCACAGACAAAATCACAAGGATTCCGGCTGCAAAGGCTTCCCTCATGCCCGCTGAGAATAGCACGATCCCCAGGGCAAAGGCTTCTGCCGGATACTTTAGTTTCATACCGAATCCCCCGTTTCCTTATTTCACTGTCTGTACAAAATTGTATGCGTCATTGATTCCGGTCACAGCCGCTGTAGAGGATCTGGTGGCTCCGGACACGCTGTCTACCTGAGTGCCGTTCTGAGAAGCTGCCGCATCCTCTCCTGCTGCCTCCGCGCTCTCACCAGCCTCCGCCGTATTTTCCTCTGTCTCTGCTGTGCTCTCGATTCCAGCTGCCTGATCGATACACTGCTGCGCCAGGCTGATAAAGCCGTTTACGGAAATGCTCACACCGGATACCGCGTCTGTCTTTCCTTCCGCGTCCGGATTCAGGAAGCTCAAGGACTGGTTCTCAACCAGCGCCTCTGCCAGCGCCTTGGACTGCTCTGCCCAGGTGGGACCGTCCTCTGTCATCACATACTCGCCGTTTTCGGACATTACGCTCTTTAAGGAGCCGTCCTCTGCCACTCCATCCCAGTTCACTTCTGTAATCTTTCCGTCTGTCACGGTAATGGTTACCTGATCGGTATAGCCGTTGGACGGCTCAGACGCCTTGGCTTCATAAGTTCCGTCAGCCAGAACAAGCGGTTCTGCCGCAGGCTCTTCGATTCCGGCTGCCTGCTCCAGACACTGGGCTGCCAGGCTGATAAACCCGTTTACGGAAATGCTCACTCCCGATACCGCGTCTGTCTTTCCTTCCGCGTCCGGATTCAGGAAGCTCAAGGACTGGTTCTCAACCAGCGCCTCTGCCAGCGCTTTGGACTGCTCCGCCCAAGTGGGGCCGTCCTCTGTCATCACATACTCTCCGTTCTCGGAAGCAACGCTCTTTAAGGAGCCATCCTCGGCCACTGCTTCCCAGTTTACCTCCGTGATCTTACCATCCGCTATGGTAATAGTCACCTGATCTGTATAACCGTTGGAAGGCTCTGCCGCCTTGGCCTCATAGGTGCCATCCGTGAAGACCGCTCCATCCAGCGCTGCCAGCTCCGCAGTCATATCTGAGCTTTCATCAGAAGCCTCCTCCGTATCCGCGGAAGCTCCGTCTGCATCCACAGTCATGCCCGGCAGATAGACCGGCGCCTTCACGCCTGCAAACTGATCCAGGAACTCCGGCTCCGCAATTCTGGCTCCCAGAGTCTCTGTCTCATTCTGCTCCAGCA
>CALWAZ010000039.1 GCA_944375725.1 uncultured Merdimonas sp.
AGACAGGCACAGGAGGGACTGGAATGATACTTCTGATTGATAACTATGACAGCTTTTCCTACAATCTCTATCAGCTGGCAGGCACTGTGGGGCCGGATATCCGGGTGCTGCGCAATGATGCCTGCACTTTGGAGGAAATCGAAGCCATGAAGCCGGAGGCCCTGCTTCTCTCACCGGGACCCGGAAAACCGTCAGACGCAGGAATCTGTGTCCCGGCAGTCCGCCGGTTTGCGGGAAAGATTCCGATTCTGGGCGTGTGTCTGGGGCATCAGGCGGTCTGCGAAGCTTTCGGAGGAACCGTATCCTATGCGAAGGAGCTGATGCATGGCAAGCAGAGGCTGATCTATCCGGAAGGGGAAAGCTGCCTTTTCCGGGATATTCCCTCTCCCTTTCCGGCGGCCCGCTACCACTCGCTGGCGGCGATTTCGGAGACACTGCCGGATACTCTGCGGGTGACAGCCCGGTCAGAGGATGGAGAGGTGATGGCAGTGGAGCACAGAACATACCCTGTATTCGGCGTTCAGTTTCACCCTGAGTCGATTATGACGCCACACGGAGAGAAAATTATGAAAAATTTTATGGAGGCAGTGAGAAATGATTAAAGAAGCGATTTTAAAACTGGCAAAGAAGGAAGATTTGACTTATCAGGAAGCGGAAAAAGTAATGGATGAAATCATGAGCGGCGAAGCCACGCCGGTACAGATGGCTTCCTATCTGACGGCTCTTTCCATGAAGGGTGAGACCATTGATGAGATTACGGCCTCTGCCGCGGGCATGCGCGCCCACTGCGTGAAGCTGCTCCACGATATGGATGTGCTGGAGATCGTGGGTACCGGCGGAGACGGATCGAACTCCTTTAATATTTCCACCACGGCGGCCATGGTGATTGCGGCAGGCGGAGTTCCTGTGGCGAAGCACGGAAACCGGGCGGCTTCCTCCAAAAGCGGAGCCGCGGATGTGCTGGAGGCTCTTGGGGTAAAGATTACTCTTTCCCCGGAAAAGAGCGCGGAGCTTTTAAGGAAAATCAATATCTGTTTCCTGTTTGCCCAGAACTACCATATTGCCATGAAGTATGTGGCGCCCATCCGCAAGGAGCTGGGAATCCGCACGGTATTCAATATTCTCGGCCCCTTAAGCAATCCGGCAGGAGCCAATATGGAGCTTATGGGCGTCTTTGATGAGACGCTGGTGGCGCCTCTGGCTCAGGTTATGATGAAGCTGGGAGTGAAGCGGGGCATGGTAGTCTATGGGCAGGATAAGCTGGATGAAATCTCCATGTGCGCGCCCACTACGGTCTGCGAGATTCGGGACGGATGGTTTCAGTCCTATGAGCTGACGCCGGAGCAGTTCGGATATGAACGCTGTGAAAAGGGAGAGCTTCAGGGAGGAATGCCGGAGGAAAACGCGGAAATCACCAGAAAAATCCTGGGCGGAACAGAGACAGGCGCGAAGCGGCAGGCGGTCTGCCTGAACGCCGGAGCGGCTCTGTATATCGCGGGAAAAGCGGAGACCATGGAAGAGGGCGTTCGGATGGCAGAGAAGCTGATAGACAGCGGAGCGGCCCTGGAGAAGCTTCAGCAGTTTATCCGGGAGAGCAATGAGGAGCAGGAATGAGGAATGGAAATGAACATTTTAAATGAGATTGCGGGAAAGACCAGAGAGAGAATAGAAGAGGAAAAGCGGAGGCTGCCGCTTCCGGAATTGAAGGCCCGGATTCGGGAGAGGGAAGCAGAGCTCCGGGAAGGAGGCAGCCGGTCTGGAGAGCAGGGCAGACGGGAGAAGTTTTCCTTCCGGAAAGCCCTGGCATCCCCCGGCATGTCCTATATCTGCGAGGTGAAAAAGGCTTCCCCCTCCAAAGGGCTGATTGCGCCGGATTTCCAGTACCTGGAGACTGCCCGGGAATATGAGGCGGCCGGAGCCGCAGCCATTTCCTGCCTGACAGAGCCCTTCTATTTTCAGGGACAGGACAGCTATCTGAAGGAAATCGCGGAGACTGTGAAGATTCCTGTCCTGCGCAAGGATTTTACCGTAGATGAGTACATGGTGTATCAGGCGGGGCTCCTGGGTGCCTCCGCGGTGCTTCTGATCTGCGCGGTTCTGGACGACGGAGAGCTCCGGGCATACCGGGAGCTGGCAGAGGAGCTGGGGATGGATGCTCTGACAGAGGCCCACGATGAAAGAGAGCTGGAGCGGGCGCTGAAAGCCGGAGCCGGAATCATCGGCGTAAATAACCGGGATCTGCGGACCTTTCAGGTAGACATGGGAAACAGCATAAGACTCCGGGGTCTGGCCCCGGAAGAGATCCTGTTTGTGTCGGAAAGCGGAATCCGGAGCCCGGAGGATATCCGCATTCTGCGGGAAAACAGAGTGGATGCGGTACTGATAGGCGAGACCCTGATGCGCAGTCCCCATAAGCGGGCGATGCTGGAAGAGCTGAACGGCGGTCCCCTGTAAGAGGCAGAGCAGAAAGGCGGACAGAAAGACTGGCAAAGAGACGGACGAAGGGACGGACAAAAGGAGAGCGTATGACAAGAATTAAGATCTGCGGTCTGGCAAGGCCCGAGGATATTGAGGCCGTAAATGAGGCCGGACCCGATTTTGCGGGCTTTGTGGTGGAAGTGCCGGGAAGCCGCCGGTCCGTAAGCCGGGAAGAGCTGAAAATACTGGCCGGCGGCCTGCGGAAGGAAATCAAAGGAGTGGGAGTCTTTGTGGACGCGCCGGAAGAGCTGGTCGCGGGCCTTCTCAATGAAGGAACGATTGCCCTGGCCCAGCTTCACGGCCGGGAGGACGAGGCGTACATCGGAAGGCTTCGAAAACTGACGGATAAGCCGCTGATTCAGGCCTTTTCCATAAAGACAGAGCAGGATATGGAACGGGCCCTCAGAACCACAGCAGATTATCTCCTTCTGGATCAGGGAACAGGGGGCACAGGCCAGGTCTTTGACTGGTCCCTGATCCGGGAGATCTGCCGGCCCTGGTTTCTGGCAGGAGGCATCGGAGAACAGAACCTGCGGCAGGCGGTTCTTCAGATACGGCCCTGGGCGGTGGATTTGAGCAGCAGCCTGGAGACGGATGGACGAAAGGATCCGGAAAAGATCCGGCGGGTGATGGAGCTTATGAAGAAACTGAGGCGGGAAGTTAAGCAGGAACTTAAGCAGAGAGGAGCAGAGCAGTAACATGTCAAAAGGAAGATTTGGAATCCACGGCGGACAGTATATTCCGGAAACACTGATGAACGCCGTGCTGGAGCTGGAAGAGGCATACAATCATTATAAGGAAGATCCGGAATTTAACCGGGAGCTTACAGAGCTTCTGAACGATTACGCGGGCAGGCCCTCCCGGCTGTATTATGCCGGGCGGATGACCGAGGATCTGGGCGGAGCGAAAATCTATCTGAAGCGGGAGGATCTGAACCATACGGGAGCCCATAAAATCAACAACGTGCTGGGACAGGTTCTCCTGGCAAAGAAAATGGGAAAGACCCGTGTTATCGCCGAGACAGGCGCCGGGCAGCATGGCGTGGCCACGGCCACGGCAGCAGCTCTGATGGGGATGGGATGCGAGGTCTTTATGGGAAAGGAAGACACAGAGCGCCAGGCCCTGAATGTCTACAAAATGCGTCTTCTGGGGGCAGAGGTCCATGCTGTGACCACTGGCACGGCGACCCTGAAGGATGCTGTGTCAGAAACCATGCGGGAATGGACCAGACGGATCGCCGACACCCATTATGTGCTGGGTTCTGTCATGGGCCCCCATCCGTTTCCCACGATTGTAAGGGACTTTCAGGCGGTCATTTCCAGGGAAATCAAGGCGCAGCTGATGGAAAAGGAAGGACGGCTGCCGGACGCGGTTCTGGCCTGTGTGGGCGGAGGCTCCAATGCTATCGGAAGCTTTTATCATTTTATCGGGGACAGCCAGGTGCGGCTGATCGGCTGCGAGGCTGCCGGCCGGGGAATCGACACCGCAGAGACCGCGGCTACCATTGCCACCGGCCGTCTGGGCATTTTCCACGGAATGAAATCCTATTTCTGCCAGGATGAATACGGGCAGATTGCTCCGGTGTATTCTATCTCCGCCGGTCTGGACTATCCGGGCGTGGGACCGGAGCATGCCTATCTGTATGATATAGGAAGAGCAGAGTATGTGGCTGTGACAGATGAGGAGGCGGTGGACGCCTTTGAATATCTGTCCAGAACAGAGGGCATCATTCCGGCCATTGAAAGCGCCCATGCCATAGCTTACGCCAGAAAGCTGGCTCCCGCCATGAGCCGGGATCAGATCATAGTGGTCACAGTATCCGGCAGGGGAGACAAGGACTGCGCCGCCATCGCGCGCTACAGAGGGGAGGATATTTATGAATAGACGAATCGAGGAGGCGTTTGCCCGCGGAAAAGCTTTTATTCCTTTTATCACCTGCGGCGATCCTTCGCTTGAAACCACAGAGCAGCTGGTCTATGCCTGCCAGGAAGCGGGAGCTGATCTCATTGAGCTTGGGATTCCTTTCTCAGATCCCACAGCCGAGGGTCCGGTGATCCAGGCGGCCAATATGCGTGCTCTGTCCGGCGGCGTGACCACAGACCGGATTTTTGAGATGGTGGAACGTATCCGGACAAAGACAGAGATTCCGCTGGTGTTTATGACTTATGCCAATGTAGTCTTTTCCTATCACGAGGGACTGGGCGGACAGAAGACGGACGCGGGAACAGAACGGTTTATCGAAAGGGCTGCCCGGGCAGGAATCGACGGCCTGATTCTTCCGGATGTGCCGTTTGAGGAAAAAGAGGAATTTGCTTCCGCATGCCGGAAATACGGTCTGGATCTGATTTCACTGATTGCGCCCACCTCAAAGGAGCGGATCGCCCGGATTGCCCGGGAGGCGGAGGGCTTTGTCTACTGCGTATCCTCCCTTGGGGTCACGGGAATGCGCTCGGAGATTACCACGGATATCAGCGGTATGGTTGAGCTGGTAAAACGGGAAAAGGATATTCCCTGCGCTGTGGGCTTCGGGATTTCCACCCCGGATCAGGCCAGGGAGATGGCTGCCAAATCGGACGGCGCCATCGTAGGCTCAGCCATTGTAAAGCTCTGCGGAACCTATGGCAGAGGCTGTGTTCCGGAGGTGCGGGAATATGTAAGAAGGATGAAGGAAGCGGTGCGGGAAGCGGAACGGGGATAACAGTCCGGAAATCTTATGCTTTCCTTAATTCTCATTCGTCCGCTGGACAGAAAACAAGATTAGTGCTATGATAGCGTCAGCGCGGGAAAAGCCGGGGCTTTTCCCTGCGCGGCGCTGTTTTTATGGAATTGATGGGTTATTTTTATGGAAATGAAGTGAGAAATAGTATGATAAAGACGATTTTAAGGGCGGTTTTGAAGCCCCTTTCTTTTATTCCGGCGCTCCTGATGATGTATCTGATTTACAGTTTTTCTGCCCAGGACGGCGCAGCCTCCGGAAACCTGAGCTATCAGGTCAGCGAGATTATCGTGGAGACGGCCAATGAGGCTTTTGAGCTGAACTGGACTCCTGCACAGGAGCAGTACTATATTGAGAGAATCAATTACCCCGTGCGGAAGCTGGCCCATATGACAGAGTATTTTCTTCTGGCAGTCTCTGTCTCCTTCCCCCTCTACGTCTACCGGGTGAGGGGAATCTGGCTTCTTCTGCTGGCGGGCGCCATTTGCGTGGGCTTTGCCTGCCTGGATGAATATCACCAATCCTTCGTGGCAGGAAGGACCCCTTCCAGGCGGGATGTGATGATCGACAGCATCGGAGTCGCGGCCGGAGTCATACTGGTTCAGATTATCTGTTTTATCGGACGGGTGACCATCTTCCGGCCTCTGGCCAGAAAGAAAAAGAGGGCCTGACGGCCAGAAAGGGAAAACGAAATCGGAGAAAAACCTGGAAGCTTGAGAAAGGGAGGACAGCATGGAAGGAATACAGGAAGTATACGAAATGGTAGTGAAAGGCAAGACCAAGGCCGTAGAGCTGGCAGTCCAGGAGGCCCTTTCCGGCGGCAGCGCGCCTGCCACAATTCTGAATGACGGTATGATTAAGGCCATGGATAAGGTGGGCGCCCAGTTCAAGACAGGGGAAATCTTCGTGCCGGAGATGCTTATGTCTGCCCGGGCCATGAAAAAGGGCATAGAAGTACTGAAGCCCCACCTGGTAACGGGAGCCGTGGGAACGGCCGGGAAAGCGGTGATCGGCACCGTGGCCGGAGATCTGCATGACATCGGGAAGAATCTGGTAGCCATGATGCTGGAATCCGCCGGATTTGAGGTGATCGATCTGGGCGTGGATGTGTCCAGGGAGAAATTTGCGAAAGCTATAGAAAAGAATCCGGATGTCAATCTGGTCTGCTGTTCCGCTCTGCTTACCACTACACTCCGGGCTCTGCGGGACACAGTGGCTTATCTGAACCGAGCGTCTTTCCGGAAAAATATCAAAATCATGGTGGGCGGCGCGCCGGTGACCCAGGCTCTGGCCGATGAGATAGGAGCCGACGCCTATACGGAGGACGCGGCGGAATGCGCCCGGAGAGCCCGGGAGCTGGTGAAGGAATAAGAGAAAAGTTACTATCCACAGTCCCGATTCATATATGGAAACAGATGCTTACGTGCCAGCACGACACATCTGTTTCCCTGTATGAATCGGCTGTGAATAGTAACGGGAAAAGAAAAAATTATATATTTTGATATTTTTTGCTGGACAAACCCGGAATAATGTGATATTATATCTACTGCTGACGGCGGTTGCAGCAAAGATACGGCGTGTGGCTCAGCTTGGTAGAGCGCTACGTTCGGGACGTAGAGGTCGCAGGTTCAAATCCTGTCACGCCGACTTTTGAAAAAAGAATCCTTAGCGATAAGGATTCTTTTTTGTTGCAGGCAGAAATTTTCCTGAGAAAGCCTGCCGGATGAAAGCGGAAGGAATCCGAAAAAGAGCTGCGGCAGGGCAGACAGCGGAAGAGAATGGAAAAGGAGATCAGATATGTCACGGAAAACAGCAGTTATAACAGGAGCATCCAGAGGGATCGGACTGGCGGCGGCCAGAAGGCTGGCGGCCGCGGGCTGGCAGGTATTCAGTCTTTCCCGGACAAAAGGGCCGGATGAGGAGATTCTGTGGATTCCCTGTGATGTATCAGTGGAGGAAAGCGTGAATCAGGCGCTGGAATCTGCCTGTACTCAGGCAGGCCGGCTGGATCTTCTGATTTGCAACGCAGGCATGGGCATATCCGGAGCGGTGGAGTTTACCTCCGAGGAGGACGCGGAGCTTCAGATCAATGTAAATCTGCTGGGGGCCGTGCGCTGCGCGCGGAAAGGGGCCGCGGTCATGCGAAAGCAGGGGTATGGAAAGATTCTGTTTATCTCTTCTCTGGCAGCGATTTTTCCCCTTCCTTTTCAGAGCCTTTATTCTGCCAGCAAGGCAGGGCTCAACGTGTTCTCAGATGCTCTCGGAATAGAGCTGGCGCCCTTTGGCATCCAGACCTGCACGATTATGCTGAACGATGTGCGGACAGATTTCACGGGAAGCAGGAAAAAGACAGAGACAGGCGATGAGATTTACGGAGGAGCCATCCGGGCATCGGTGGGAAAAATGGAGCGCTCAGAACAGAGCGGCATGACACCGGAGCGGGTGGCGGAGGCGGTCTTCCGGCTGGCAGAAAAAAAGAAGCTGCCGGCGCACAAAATTGTAGGTGCGTCCAATCAGCTTCTCGGTTTTCTGTACCGGATTCTGCCTTCCGGCCTGATGCTGCGGATTATCCGTGGAATATACGGCTGATTTTCAGGTAAAGATCCGGAAAATTCAGCAGTACATTATTGAGCTCATTGGAAAAGATGAGCAGCAGGCCCCGTCCGATGGTAACCAGGAGGGCGCAGAGCACAATAACGTACAGAATGCGGGCGGAACGGGTATTGTCGAAGTGCACCTGATCGAGAATCAGCAGGAAAGAGCTGAGGCTGAGAGCCAGGCTCAGGTCACAGACATAACGGATATGGATTCCTCCCATCATAAAATTCACATAGCCAAGAGCAAGGATTCCCAGAAGGAGACAGGTCAGAACGATTTTCTTCCGGGAGTCCTTTTTTTCACGGGATCGGGTCAGAAGCACCGGCGCCAGCAGGAAGATTCCGAGGTTCAGAGGCATCTGAAACAGACCGGCGCTGCATTCCTGGTAGAGATAATTTCCAAAATCCACACATTTCTCTGAGGTAAACCGCAGAAACGGGAAAAATTCCGTGTAGACAAAGGACTCCATAAAATAGTGGTACAGCATGGAGGCAAAATGATGCAGACTTAAGGTCAGTCCGTTCCAGCGGATATCGCTCTCCGTAAGCTGGTAGGAGGTTCCAAACTCAAATACAGAACCAAAACGGATATAATTGTAGTACATGACAGCCGCTGCGCCGATGACTGCCGGAACCAGAAACGGGCAGGCGCTTTCCAGCAGCCTCTGCCGCCAGGACAGCCCTTTGTCCAGCAGAATCATCAGAAACAGGGGGGCTGCGAAGGCAGCTGCCAGAAGGGCCATGTTTGGTCTGGACAGCACGATCATCACCAGTGAAATGCCGCAGAGGGCAAAGAGAAGGACGCGTTTCCAGGCCTTCCAGGGGCTCTGTTTTGCGGACGCGTATTTCAGGGAAGCGGCCTGCGGGGAAACAGCGCCGGAGCTCGTCCGGGCCTGGGAGACAGAGCGGCAGGCGCAGAAGGCAAAACTGGCCAGGGCAAGAAAAGCAGCCAGCCAGCCTATCGCAGATATGAGAGGCAGATAGTAAAAGCTGGACGCAGAGGCTTCAAGAAGATACAGGAAGCTTCCGCAGATGACCGCAAATTCTCCCAGGAGAAAGAGCAGCAGGTTTGCCCGGGGCGCAAACAGGCGCATGAGCCCCTGGACAGCCGCGAAAATCATCAGAATCGTAAAAGCAGTCAGCAGAAATCCGGCGAACGCTGTGGTGGGAAGCATGCCGGTCAGCCAGAAAATCGGATAATATACCATGAAAAGAGGAGCCAGGCCGAAATAGGAGTAATAGGTTCCGTTATAGTAAGCGCGGTCCCAGTGATACGCGATTTCCTTTTTCACACGCTCGCCCTTGTCATAGGGATTGTCAAGGGTATCCAGCTCCGGATTTACGTCCAGATCAAGGGAGATCTGTCCTTTTTCAAAAGCGTCCAGCTGCTGCATATAGACGTCTACAACCATTTCCGGAGAACGGATTTCTTCCAGTGTGGGATAGGAGCGCAGCATGGAGTGATCCGCATTCTGGGCGTAAAAGACAAAGCCGCAGATCAGAAGGCACAGCACCAGCACACTGCCATTGAGCAGACGGCAGTCCCATCTGCCCTGCTGGTATTCCCGCTGGGCCAGCCGGAATCGCAGCGCCAGAAAAACAGCGGCAAAAACAGCGGTCATCAGGAAAAGCCGCAGGAAATTGACGGTAAAAGGCTGTCTGGCATTCAGGGTTACTGACAGAAGAAACACGGGTGCGGACGGCTCATCCGTAAAGGTGATGCGGAATCTGGCAAGAGTCCCGTGGCTGTCCAGACGCACAGTGAAAGAATTCTGAGTGCCTCCGGGATTTACCTGAAAGCTTGCGGCGCCCACGGTTTTGTAAGCGTTGGCCTCATCGCAGATCCCCACAGTTCCGGAAAGAACCTCGGATGGACCCGAGGTACGGATTGTCACGCTGCGCACAGGCACCGGCAGATCATCAAAAGAAGCGGTGGCGCTTTCCGGAAGGAGCGCCACCGCTTCTCCGTTCCAGCCATCCACAGAAGACAGATCCAGCTCCGTCTCCGGATAAGCCTCCTGATTCTGTGTAAACCAGGAAAAGTGAAATATGCCAGCCTCTATCACGAAGGACAAAACCGCCGCGGCCAGAAGCAGAAGCACTGCCTGAACCGCCTGCGGAAGCTGTCCGAACCGTTTTTTTAATTTTTTCATCATGGAAGCCCTCCCTTCCGGAGCTCAAATGCCGGCTCCGGTATCGTTCAATGTGATCATAGCAGAGGCTCTGCGGGGTGTCAATCATCAGCATAAATCACATTTTCTTCCAGAGACAGTTGTAAAATTGAAGAGAATCCCCCCTTTATATTCTGTGAAAATTAGGAGATCCAACAAAATTCAGGAAAATGGCTCCTGACGTTTCCAGGACCATTGAAAATGAATTATGAATGTGATAGCATCATTATTGGTTAAAAAACCGATGCTTCCGGTGTTGCTTACAGGATGATCTGCAGTGGAGCGCAGAAACAGAAATCAAGAGGAGTGTTGAAAGTAATGAATGAGCAGAAAGGAAACTTGTGGAAAAGGGGGAGAAGGCTGCTGGCAGCTTTGCTTGCCCTTGCGCTGGTCATTGCATACTTCCCGGCGGGGACGCTGACGGCGCAGGCATCGACTGTCGCAGCGTAGACCGAAGGCGAAACAATGCCTGCGGAAGGAACGGAACCTGCGCAGACAGGCGATGAAACAAAAACAACGCCTGCGGAAGGCGAAAATGACAAAGCTGCACCGGCAGACGAAACGGACAGCGTTTCGGCAGGGAATGCCGGAACTACGGCGGGAAAAGAAGAGGCAGGAACCGGTGGCTCCGCACCGGCGGGCAGCAGCGGAGCTGCGCCTGCAGGAACCAATAGCATCACGCCGGCGGACAATAACAGCGCTGCGCCTGCAGCAGGAGGAGCAGCAGTTACTTCCGGAGCGGGAAAAGAAACTACATCCGTAGAGGATGGCATTGCTACGCTGGAGGAGACGGGTGAGAATAATACCACTCTGAAGACTGATGGCGGTGCGGTGACGTGGGATTTTAGAACTCAGGGCGCGCCGATTTATACGGAGGAGCACAAAGATGGTTCGCTGAGTGCAAGCGGTAGTATTTCATACAATACTGGCGGTCATGGCATGAGGTTGGCAGATGGGGCTGAGCTCTCTATTGATATTCCTGCTGGTCGGACAACGCTAAAATTGGGAATTTGTATATTTAGCCTTGAGACTTTAACGGCAACTGTGAGTACTCAGGAAGGAGTGATTAGAGATGAACTTTCTTTCAAAAGTTCTGATGATAATCAGGAACTTTCTATAGAGTATAGTACCACTACAGAAACAACCCTTACAATAAAAATGTCTGGTTCGGGTCAGGCGTATCTTCATTACATAAAAGCAGAGACAATCAATCCTGAAAAAATAGCTACAGTCAGCGGCCAGGTGACTGTGACCCCATCTACGGGTTCTGTTGTCGGAGAGACGCTGGTATTTACAGACAGCAGTACAGGAGAAACAACAGAAACTGTAATTGATGAAAATGGCAGTTATATGGTTTCTCTTCCAGTCGAAAGGAGCTATACAGTTGCTTTTGGAAAGGCTGATGTTTATGAAATAACAAGCGAAGACACATTTAACTTATCAGCTGAACAAGGTGGGACATTAGTAACACAGAATATTTCCTGCCGGATTATCTGGGATATGTCCAAAAGCTTCAGTTTTGAGCTCAATGGTACAACCTTTACTGTGAACCCGGGCTCATCTTCATCGGAGGATTTTGAAGTAACTGCCACGGGAGATGGTAATGGCTCTGTAGAACTTGCAACTACTGATACAGCTATTATCTGGGCTGATTTGGAAGGGGCTGGCATAGGAAACCTGATGAGTGATACATTGCAAAATGTAAATGGGGATGTTGAAT